>DASPGF010000397.1:0-12113 GCA_035620755.1 Myxococcota bacterium | reverse complement strand
GCGCGCGCGTTCAGCGCGAGCGCGGTGAGCCGCGCGGTGATCGGAAGCGACGATCCGCAGCGCTGCACGCGCGCGAACCGACACGGCTTGCGCGCGCTGCTTCCGGTGGCGCGAGCGCACGCAGAGGTGCTCGTTGCGAGCGCGAGTGGCGCCGTGGCGGGCGCGCTGATCGCGACGCCGCCGGGGCGCTTCCCGTTGCCCGCGCCCCGCCTTGCGGATGCCTTGCGCTGCTGGATCGGCCAGGGCTGGCGTGCCGCGCGACGCTGGGAGCAGGTGTTCGAGGCGCTGTGTGCGCTGCATCCGAACGAGCCGCACTGGTATCTCGCGGCGCTCGGCGTCGATCCGTCGCAGCGCGGGCGCGGCTTCGGCGCGGCGCTGCTCGCGCATTGGCTCGCGCGGGTCGACCGCGACGCGCTTCCCGCGTACCTCGAGGCGGACAGCGAGCGCAGCGTCGCGTTCTACGAGCGCGCGGGCTTTCGACGCGATGCGGAGACCGCAATCTTCGGCGTGCGAACCTGGCGCATGAGTCGCCCCCCCGCGCGAGGCTGCGCGACCAACTAGACTCTGCCTGCCCGCATCCCTCGGCACCCCAGCCCTTGGAGCCGCTCGCGACGGATCGGGTGATCGGGCCGCTCGCTGACTGGGAGGCTTGGAGATCGACATGTTCGGCAGGCGCCCTGACGCGAGCCTGGTGCGCGACCTCGACGCGATGCGCCGCTTCATGCCCTACGTGTCGCCGCGGCGCAACGACTCGCTGTTCTACATGCGGCAGGAGATCCGCGCCGAAGCCGCGTTCGAGCTCCTCGACAAGCGCAACGCGCAGCGCCCGCGCAACCGGCCGCTCACGCTGTTCCACCTGCTGCTGCGCGCGTGCTCGCTGGCGCTGCACGCGCGCCCGGGCGTGAACCGCTTCGTCAAGGCGGGCCGGCTCTGGCAACGCGATGGCGTGTGGCTCACGTTCAGCGCCAAGCGCAAGCTCGTCGACGGCGCGCCGATGATCACCATCAAGCGCCGCTTCCGCCCGGAGGCCGAGACCCTCGACGAGATGGCGGACGCGATCTACGAGCAGCTGCGCGCGGGCCGCGAGGGCAAGCCCACCCAGAGCGAGAAGGAGATGTCGCTGCTGCTGCGGCTGCCGGGACCGCTGATTCGGGTCGCGCTCGGGCTCGCGCGGCTCGCGGACCGCTTCGGGTGGCTTCCGCGCCGGATCATCGACGCGGACCCGCTCTACACGTCGTTGTTTCTTGCGAACCTCGGCTCGATCGACTATCCCGCGGGCTTCCATCACCTCTGGGAGTATGGGACGACGTCGATGTTCGGCGTGATGGGGCGCATCGAGCGCGGCGCGGACGGCGCGCGCAAGTTCGAGATGGCCTGGACCTACGACGAGCGCATCGAAGACGGCCTCTACTCGTATTACACGCTCGGCATGATTCGCGACTGGATCGAGGACCCCCAGCGCATGCTCGAGCCGCTGAGGCCGCCCGAGGTGCGCTGATGGCCAAGGCGAAGACCCGCGATCCGTATGCGATCCTCGGCGTCGCGCGCGACGCGGACGACGCGACCATCCGCAAGGTCTACCGCAAGCTCGCGCGCGAGCTCCACCCGGACGTGAACCCCAACAACCCCGCCGCCGAGGATCGCTTCAAGTCCGTCTCCGAGGCGTACTCGGTGCTGTCCGATCCCGAGAAGCGCAAGGCCTACGACGAGTTCGGCGAGATCGCGCTGCAGCCGGGCTTCGACGCCGCCGAGGCGCGGCGCGCGCGCGAGGCGTTCGGCGGCGGCTTCGGCGGGTTTGGCGGCTTCGAGGGCGGGGGCGCTGAGTTCGGCGAGGGCGGCTTCGAGGATCTGCTCTCGAATCTGTTCGGGCGCGCGGGCTCGGGCCGTACGCCGCGGCGGCGTCGCGGCGCCGACCTCGAGGCGTCGCTCGAGCTCGACTTCCTCGACGCCGCGCGCGGCTGCGAGAAGCGCCTCGAGGTCGCTCGACCGACCCGCGATGGCGGCGTGCGATCCGACTCCGTGACGGTTCGCATTCCGCCGGGCGTCGCCGACGGCGGCCAGATCCGACTGCGCGGCAAGGGCGGCGAGGGCGCGCAGGGCGGCGCTGCGGGCGATCTGATCGCGACGATCCGCGTGCGGCCGCATCCGCTGTTCCGTCGCGAGGGGCGCGACATCCTGCTCGAGGTTCCGCTGACGATCGCCGAGGCGACGCTCGGCACCAAGGTCGACGTGCCCAGCCTCGACGGGCGCGTGACGGTCACGGTCCCGCCCGGCACCGACAGCGGCGCCCGGCTGCGGCTGCGCGGCAAGGGTGTCCCCAACCCGGGTGGGGGGCGCGCGGGCGACTTCTTCGTGTTGGTCAAGATCTGCGTTCCGCGCAAGCTCGGTGATGCAGCGCGGCGGCAGCTCGCGGAGATCGCCGCCGACAATCCCCCCGACCTGCGCCGCTCGCTCAAGGACGGCGCATAGCGGCGAGAGGCCGCGCGTTCGAAGGTCGCGCACCGCCGCGGCAGGGCACGCGTTCGAAAGTCGCGCACCGCCACGGCAGGGCGCGCGTTCGAAAGTCGCGCATCGACGCGGCAAATCGCGCGCAGCGCGGGCTCTTTTTTTCGCGCTCGTGACGAAAAGCACTAAAGCAGCGGCGGGCTTGCTCCGACACGACTCCGACTTTTTCAGCGTCGAATCATCATCCACAGGAGCGTGTTGTGCGGTCACTGCTGATTGCAGTTTGTATAACTCTATGTGCGGGGCCGGCCTCGGCCGATCTGAGCCGGATCGTCGGCGCGGTCGAGCAGGCGATCCTCGCCGAATCCGACGCCGTGTCGGCTCGACGCGCGCCCGCCGGGACGCGCAAGGCGCAGCTCGAGCTCGAGCGCGCGAAGCTGCAGCAGGCGGAGCGCCGCGCGGAGCTGATCCGAGCGTGGTCCGAGTGCCGGCTGAGCGCGCTCGGCGAGGGAATCGCGAGCTGCGAGTAGCGCGCGACGCGGCGCGCGAGGTGTTCGCGCGCAGCGTGTGCGGCGCGGCTGGCGGGGCGCGCGCATGCTATGCGATGCTCCGTGCTCGGATGCATCCGCACGGCGTCGTTCGAAGCAGGGAGCTCGACGCGCTACGCCGTCCCGAGGATGGGCGCAGACGGCGCGGTGCGCGCAGCCGCGCGCAGATTCGCGAGGCCGCGCGCGCGCTGTTCCTCGAGCGCGGCTTCGACGCCGCGACGCTGCGCGCGATCGCCGCGCGCGCGGGAATGGGCGCGAGCTCGATCTACCGGCACGTGCGCTCGAAGCACGAGCTGCTCGTGCTCGAGCTCGCCGAGCTGCAGGAGGAGGCCTGGCTCGCGTTCCGCCGCAACGACGCGCGCGGCCGCGCCACGCGCGAGCGCGTGCAGCGCTTCTTCCGCTGCCAGCACGAGCTGCTCGCCCGGCACCCCGACCTCACGGTGATCGCGATTCGCGCCACCACGTATCCGGATCTGCGCGTCTCGCGGCGCGTGCTCGCGCTCAACGACCGCAGCATCGGCCTGCTCGCGGAGATCCTCCAGGCGGGCCGCGCGCGCGGCGACCTCGATCCCGGGGTCGACGTGCTCACCGCCGCGCGCACGCTGTTCCACGGCGCGACGGGCGCGCGCATCGCGTGGGCGAACGGGCTGCTCGCCGAACACGCCTGTCGCAGCGCGATCGACGCGACCGTGGAGCTGCTGTTTCGCGGGCTCGCGCGGCCCGCACCGTCCGGGTAGCGCGCCCGCGCCGCGCGCCCGGTGCACCCACGTAGCGCTCGCGCTGCCTTCAGCCCGCGCCGCCCGCGTGGTGCGCGCGTGCCGCTCGACCGGCTCCGCTCATCGGGCGGGCCGATGCGGCGCGCGTCACAGATCGCGGTCGGCGTCGATCTCCGCGCGCTTCGCGTCGTGCCAGGCCTTGTATTCCGGCCCTGTCCACGCGCGGTAGTCGCCGCGGCGCGTGAACTCGGCGTTGCGATGGTAGACCCAGGCGTTGAGCCGGTTCGCGCGCGCGCTGTCGCGCTTGCCGATCTGCTTGGCGGGAACGCCCGCAATGATCGAGTGCTCGGGAAACACGCTGC
This sequence comes from Myxococcota bacterium, assembly GCA_035620755.1. GTDB lineage: Bacteria > Myxococcota_A > UBA9160 > UBA9160 > SMWR01 > JACZVU01. The sequence continues at coordinate 8,042 of DASPGF010000397.1, read as the reverse complement.
CCTCGGTGACGATCGCACCACCCGCGACGATCGATCCCGCGCCGATCACCGCGCGGTCCATCACCACCGCGTTGATCCCGATCAGGCAGTGGTCGCCGATCGTGCAGCCGTGCACGGTCGTGTGATGCGTGATCGAGCAGAACTCGCCGATGATCGTCGGGCAGTCGAACGCGATGTGGACCATCGCGAAATCCTGCAGGTTGGTCATGCGGCCGATCTCGATGCGCTGGCACTCGGCGCGCAACACCGCGTTGTGCCAGATCGAGGCGCCCTGCGCGATCGAGATCGCGCCGTAGAGCTGCGCGCTCGGCGCGATCCACGCGCTCGGATCGATCTGCTGCTCGGCGCCCGACGCGCGTGTGCCGGGCGCCGGCCCCGCCGCTCCGCCCGTCGGTGTGCGGGTGCCTCCCCGCGACTCGCGCTCGCTGCTCATCGGCTACCTCCCCGCTCGAAGCTCTCCCTCGCGCGCTCGCGCAGCTGCGGATCGCAGAGGAAATCGAGCGCCGTCATCGCGAGCGCCTTGGCGCCGTCGATCGCCGCCGAGTCGCCGAGGTCGGCGCCCGCCCATCTCTCGAACTCGGCGTGGTGGATCGAGCACAAAAGCGGCGCCGCGGCGATCATCGGATGGATCGACGGCACGCGATGGCTCACGTTGCCCATGTCGGTGCTGCCCGCGAGGCCCGCGGGCAGCTTCTCCATCGGAAAGAAGGAACGGCCGAGCGCCTCCGCGTTTGCGCGGTAGCTCGCGGCGAGCGGCTCGTTGAATCGGATGTCGAGGTAATCGACTTCGTTCCAGACGAGCTCGAGCGTCGCGCCGGTCGCCTGCGCGCCCGCCTGGAAGCAGCTCGCGACGCGACGCTTCAGCGCGTCGAGCGCGGCCGCATCGGCTGCGCGCACGTAGAAGCGCCCCGCCGCGTAGTCGGGAACCACGTTCGGCGCCTGGCCGCCGTCGGTGATGATGCCGTGGATTCGCTCGCGGCTGCCGATGTGCTGGCGCAGCGCCCCGATCGCCTGGTACGCGATCACGAGCGCGTCGAGCGCGTTGACGCCGCGCTCGGGCATCGCCGACGCATGCGAGGCGCGGCCGCGGTAGCGCGCGTCGACCTCCGAGCACGCGAGGCTCGGCATCGTCACGAGGTTCGCACCGGCGGGGTGTACCATCATCGCCGCATCGACGCCGTCGAACGCACCCTTGCGCGCCATCAGCTCCTTGCCGCCGCCGCGCTCCTCGGCGGGCGTGCCGAGGATGCGCACCCTTCCCGGCAGCCGATCGCCGAGCGCCGCGAGCGCGAGCCCCGCGCCCACGCCCGCGCTCGCGATGATGTTGTGTCCGCACGCGTGGCCGAGCTCGGGCAGCGCGTCGTACTCGGCGAGGATCGCCACGCAGCCCGCATCGCCCGCGCCGATCTCCGCGGAGAACGCCGTCGCGAGCCCGAACGCGCCCGCCTCCACCTCGAGCCCCGCGCCGCGCAGCGAATCGCTGAGCAACGCGCACGCCTTGCGCTCCTCGAACGCGAGCTCGGGATGCGCGTGGATCGCGTGCGACAGCCGCAGCAGCTCCTCGCGCATGCGGTCGACCGCCGCGCACGCCTCGCGCTTGAGATCCGCCGCGTTCGGCTTCACGGGCCCTCGCATCGTCCCGCCCGGCCACGCTCGCTGCGCCTGCGCGGCGCGCCCAGCGGGGGAATGCGGGCAATACTAACCCGCGCCGCGCGCGCCGCCGACCGTTAGAATTGCCGGTCGCGGCCGGCCCGTGCCGACCGCGTTGGAGCCGCATGCGCGCAATCGCCGTCGATCGCTGGATGGACCCCTCCGAGCTCCGCGTCTCGGAGATCCCCGAGCCCAAGGCCGGGCCCGCCGAGCTGCTCGTCGAGGTGCGCGCCGCCGGCTGCAACTTCTTCGATCTGCTGATCGTGCAGGGGAAATACCAGATCAAGCCGGCGTTCCCGTTCACGCCCGGCGGCGAGATCGCGGGCGTGGTGCGGCAGGTCGGCGAGGGCGTCGACGGCTTCGCGGTCGGAGATCGCGTGCTCGCCTGGACGCGCACGGGCGGCTACGCGGAGCTCGCGCTGGCTCGCGCGTGCAACGCGTTCCACCTGCCGGACGCGATGTCTTTCGACGACGGCGCCGCGATTCCGATCGTGTATCCGACCGCGTTCGCGGCGCTCGTGTTTCGCGCGGGCCTCGAGGCCGGGGAGACGCTGCTCGTGCACGCGGCTGCGGGCGGAGCGGGCAGCGCGGCCGTGCAGATCGGCAAGGCGCTCGGCGCGCGCGTGATCGCCACCGCGGGCGGCGCCGAGAAGCTCGCGATCGCGCGCGGGCTCGGCGCCGACGAGGTGATCGACTACCAGCAGCAGGATCTCGTCGCGCGCGTGAACGAGCTCAGCGAAGGCCGCGGCGCGGACGTGATCTACGACTCCGTCGGCGGCGACGTGTTCGATCGCTCGCTGCGCTGCATCGCGTGGAACGGCCGCGTGCTGATCGTCGGCTTCGCGAGCGGGCGCATCCCCGAGCTCAAGCTCAACCGCGTGCTGCTCAAGAACATCTCCGTATGCGGAATACACTGGGGCGCGTACCCCGAGCACGAGCCCGAGAAGGTCTCACAGGCCTTCGGGGCCGTCTTGGGCCTCTATCGCCAGGGACTGATCCGGCCGCTGATCTTCGGTAGCTATGCGCTCGAGCAGCTTCCCGCCGCGCTCGCCGCCCTCGCCTCCCGCCGCACGCACGGCAAGCTCATCATCCACCCCTGACCCCGCACGCGACACCTCCCGCCCGAGCCCCAACACGCGAATGATTCGCGGCGATTGGTCGTATCGGAGCCGGCACGGGCGCGTGCTTCGCTCCAAACCCCAGTCGCTCAGCACGCGCCCATGCCGGCTCCGAATGCGCGCGTCGCAGCTTGCGCGGGGAGAAGAGCAGGGCGTGCACACGCGTTTTCCGACGACGCGGCCCGCGATCGGTCACAGGGAGACCTGAAGGCGACATGGGGTTGGAGCCGGAAGGTCTCCCTGTGACCGATCGCGAGCGGCCAGCCGGGAGATCTGAAGGCGACATCGTGTTCGAGCCGGAAGATCTCCCCCTGACCGCACGCGAGCAGCCAACGAGGAGACCTGAAGGCGACATGGGGTTGGAGCCGGAAGGTCTCCCCCTGCCAGCCGTGTGCAGCCAACGCTCTCGATTCGCGATCTCGAGCGGGCATCCCGTTTGCGGTCGCGAGCAGGCAGCGCCGTCGAGACGGGTACGCGCGAAAGGTGTCAGGGCGTGGGAAGGTGATCGGATCGGGCAACTTGCTTATGCTGCGCGCGGACGGCGCCGATGGGGAGTGCGCTCGGGGAGTGCGCTCGCGTGCGGATGAATTGCTTCAGACGTCGGATGTTGCTGTGCGCCCTCGCGGCGCTCGCGTACGCGCCTGCAGCGGCGGCCGTCGAGTTTGCGTGCCCCGACGGAGCGCTGATGCACGGCGCGCCACCGCCGCGGGGCAGCAAGGCGTGGTGCGAGCTGCCCGACGGAACCCAGCACGGCCCGAGCCTCTCGTGGTACGAGGACGGCAAGCCGAAGGCCGAGGCGCACTTCGACGAGGGCAAGCTCGACGGCGTGTTCCGGCTCTGGCACGAGGGCGGACAGCTCGCCGAAGAGGGATTCTACGCGGACGATCGGCGCGAAGGCGTGTTCACGGTCTGGGCGAAGGACGGCACCAAGCTGCTCGAGCAGCACTTCTCCGGCGGGAAGCGCAACGGCGAGGTCAAGCGCTGGCACCCGAACGGCCAGCTCCAATTCGCCGAGCACTACGTCGATGACGAGAAGCACGGCCCGGCGGTTGCCTACTTCGAGAATGGGCAGAAGGAGGCCGAGGGCGAGTTCCGCAACGGCCGCTTCCACGGCACCTGGCTGGGCTGGTGGCCCGACGGCAAGAAGCGCAAGATCGCCGAGTTCGTCGACGGCGAGCGCATCTCGGTCGAGAACTTTCCGGACGAGTGACGCGCTCTTGCGTCGGGTGCGCGCTCGCGCCGCGGCGTCAGCGCAGGCGCCGCAGCGCGCGTGCGATGATCTGGTAGGCGGCGGTTCCGATCGGCAGCTTCTCGCGTTTCGCGTGCGCCTGCAGCGCCTTCAGCTCGTCGTTGCTGAGCATCGCGACGACGCGGTTGATGCGCGCGTTCTTCGACGGGCCGGTTCCGGTTCCCGGCGGTCGGCCCGCGCCCTTGCGGCGGCCTCCCCAGCCAAACTTCTTGCGTGCCATATGCGTCGTGCCTCTTCGTCGTGAGTCGAGCTTCGTGTGCTTGCGAGCTGCGTCCGACGCTGGCGACGCGCGCCGGAGTCGATGGCGCGCGAGCCGCAGCGCGCGCGGCGAGCTGCGTCGGGCCGGCTGCGCTCGACGGCTATTGTGCTGCGAAATCGCTCGAGCGTGAAGGCCAGCCAGCGCGAAATTCCGCGGCCGGCCGGAATCGAGCGCGAAAGGCTCGCGATTTCAGGTGTTTATTCGCCCGCACCGAGCTTGATCGCGAGCAGCAGCGCGATGCCTGCCGCAAACGAGCCGAAGTGGAGCAGGTTGACGCGGAGGTCGTGGTGGCGGTTCACCTCGGGCACCAGATCCGACGCGGCGATGTAGAGGAAGCTTCCCGCGGCGAGCGGCACGAGGAAGCCGACGTCGATCGCGAACGACGCCGCGTAGGCGAGCACGCCGCCCGCGAGAAACGTCAGCGACGCGAGGAAGTTCAACGCGATCGCGCGCCCGGGCCGCCAGCCTCCGAGCATCAGCACGCCGTACTTGCCGAGCTCCTGCGGCGCTTCGTGCGCCGCGGCGACGAGCCAGGTGGTGATGCCGAGCCTCACATCGACGAGGAACGCGCCCGCGACCGCGACCCCGTCGATGAAGTTGTGGACGCTGTCGCCGACCAGCATCAGGTAGCCGAGCGGGCTCTTCACCTCCGGCGCATCGCTGTGCCAGTGGTGCCAGTGCAGGAACTGCTCGAACGCGAGGAACGACGTGAAGCCGACCACCACCCACGCGTAGACCGCGACCCCGCCGCCGCTGCGCGCGGTGGCCTCGGGGATCATGTGCAGCAGCGCGCCGCCGATCAACGAGCCCGCGGAGAACGCGACGAGCGGCAGGATCAGCCGCTCGCGGCTGTGCCTGGGCAGCGCATAGGTGAGAGCGCCCGCGAGCGCGAGCGCGCTCATCAGCAGGCCGCTGCAGATGATCCACGCGAGCGGGCCCATCTCCGCTAGTCACCGACACCGCAGAGTGGATGCCGCGACCCGGCGCGGCAACCTCGCGCGGCAGCGGGCGCGGCGAGCGTCGATGCCGCCAGCAGATCTCGAATCACGGACGCTTCGATGAACGGCGCCGCCGCCAGCGGATCTCGAGTCCCAGCCGCAGCGACGGACCGCGCTACCAACGGATCTCGACCTTTCGCGCTCCCCATTGACGAGCGGCTTCGACGTCGTCTCCCATGTAGATGTCGATGCGCTTGCTCCAGCGCGGGTGCATCTTGTCGAGCACGACGTACTCGCCCGGAAAGCCGTCGATCTTCACGGGCGTCTGGTGATCGAGGCCGAGCTCGATCAGATCGCGCGAGACGGCGATCACCTTCATGCCGGGGGCGAGCCAGTCGCCCCAGGCCGCAACCTGGGGCTCGTCCTCGGTCTGGTCCGGATGCGAGTTGTAGGCGGTCGCGGTGACGACGAGCGAGCGCTCAGCCGGCTCACGCGATTCCAGGCTCGGCGGCGGTGCGCACGCAGCGCTCGCGAAAGGTGTTAGGGCCGCGAGCGAGAACGCGAGCGCGGCGGGCCAGACGTGGATCGGTCGCTTCACGGCCTGATCACCTCGCTGCGCGCGCCGTTGCTGCGGCGACATCCTCGACCGCTGCCGGGCGTGGATCGCGGCGGAGCTTATCCCGCTCGAATCCGGCGCGCACGGCTCGCGAATGATGGCGCGGTGAAGGATCGGGATCTCTGCCGCACCGGGTGCGGTTTCCTAAACTCCCGCAATGGGTTCGAGTCTCATCTTCATCACGGGCGGCTCGAGCGGGATCGGCGCCGCGATGGCGCGGCTCGTCCCGTACGCGAACGCGCGCGTGATCAACCTGAGCCGCCGCGCGCTCGCGGGCTGCGAGAATTGCCAGCTCGATCTCGCCGATCCCGCCGCGTGGCGCGAGGCCGCGCAGCTGTTCGCGCGCGAGCTCGAGTCGTTCGCGGGAGAGCGCGTCGTTCTCGTGCACTCGGCCGGCACGCTCGAGCCGATCGGCTTCGCGGGCGAGGTCGCGGCCGAAGCGTACTCGCGGCAGGTGCTGCTCAACAGCGCAGCGCCGCAGGTGCTCGGCGACGCATTCCTGCGTGCCGCGCGCGGCGTCGAGGCCGACTGCCGCGTGGTGATGATCACGTCGGGCGCGGCGTTCAACGTCTACGAGGGCTGGTCGGCCTACTGCGCAGGGAAGGCCGCCGTCGATCACTGGGTGCGGACCGTGGGCGCCGAGCAGGCGCGCCGCGGCAACCGCTGCCGGCTGCTCGCGGTCGCCCCGGGCGTCGTCGAGACGCCGATGCAACGGCAGATTCGCGAGACGGCGCCGCACGACTTCCCGAGCGTGGGCCGCTTCCTCGAGATCCACGAGCGCGCGGCCACGCGCACGCCGGAGGACGCCGCGCGCGAGATCTGGTCGCTGCTCGATCGACGGCTCGAAAACGGTGCGGTCGTCGATCTGCACGTCCCGCTCGAGTGACACCGGGCCGATCCGCGCGCTGATCGTTCCATCGCCAGGCACAATTGCGGTCCATCCGATCCGCCGCCCCTCGCTTGAGCGTGCCCGCGCAGCTGCGCTAGCCTCCGCGCTCCCCGCGCGGCGTCACATCGATGCGCCCGCGATCGGTCCGTCCGAGACGCGAACCCCGAGCGGGAGCTGTGCGCCGACCATGATCCATTTCGAGCACGCGGGTGTGAGCGAGGCCGACTGGCGCGAGGCGACTGCGTCGTGTGCGGAGCTTCGCGTCGCGAAGCTGATCGACGAGACCCACGATGCGCGCTCGCTCGTGCTCGAGATTCCCGATGCCTGGGCGGAGCGCTTCCGCTACCGCGCGGGCCAGTTCCTGAGCTTCAAGATTCCGCACGCGGGTCGTGTGCTGACGCGCAGCTACTCGCTCGCGAGCTCGCCCGACAGCGAGCGCGACCACAAGGTGACCGTCAAGCGCGTCGACGGCGGGCGCATCTCGAACTGGATGCACGATCGCGTCGAGGTCGGCACGCTGCTGATGGTCGTGCCGCCCGCGGGCGCGTTCGTGCTCACCGATGCGGATCGCAAGCTCGTCTTCTTCAGCGGGGGCAGCGGGATCACGCCCGTGATCTCGCTGATCAAGACCGCGCTCGCGACCACCGCGCGCGCGCTCAAGCTCGTCTACGCGAACCGCGACGCGCGCTCGATCATCTTCCGCGCGGAGCTCGAACGCCTCGCGCGCGAGCACCCCGATCGGCTCGAGGTCGTGCACGTGCTCGACGACGTCGACGGATTCCTCGATCGCAGCGGCGTGAAGCGCCACGTCGGCACGGACACCGGCGCGGATTTCTACCTGTGCGGGCCGGGGCCGTTCATGGCGATCGTCGAGGAGGCGCTGCGCGAGCTGCACGTTCCGCACGACCGCGTGCACGTGGAGCGCTTCGTGTCGCCGCACGACCCCGGGCCGCAGCTCGAGCTGCTCACGCCCGAGATCGCGGACGATTCGGTCGCGGACACGATCACGGTGGTGCTCGACGGCGAGACGCGCGAGGTGCCCTACGCGAAGGGCGAGAAGATCCTGCGCGCGGTGCGCGCCGCGGGCCTCGATGCGCCGTACTCGTGCGAGGAGGGATACTGCTCGTGCTGCATGGCGAAGCTCACGGCGGGCGAGGTGAAGATGGACGTGAACGACTGCTTGTCGCAGAGTCTGCTCGACGAGGGATGGGTGCTGACTTGCCAGGCGCGCTGCGTGAGCGGGCGGGTACGGGTCGAGTACCCCGAGTGAGCTGGGCTTCCTGGCGCGGGGTTCGCGGGTCGGGGGTGCCCGCTCGCTCCGAA
>DASPGF010000396.1:0-7857 GCA_035620755.1 Myxococcota bacterium | reverse complement strand
GGCTGGTTCTTCCTCGATTTCGACGACTTCGCGGTCGGCCCCGCGGTCGCGGACGTCTGGATGTTGCTGCCGGGCCGCGACGCGGAGGGCAGGCGACAGCGCGCGCTGCTGATCGACGCCTACCGGCAGTTTCGCGAGTTCCAGAGCGCGTGGCTCGACCTCGTCGAGCCGCTGCGCGCGTTCCGCTTCGTGTTCTACGCGGCCTGGATCGCGCGGCGTTGGGAGGACCGCGCGTTTCCCGCGGCATTTCCGCACTTCGGAAACGCGAGCTACTGGGAGAACGAGACGCGCGACCTCGAGGAGCTCGTGTCGCGGATCGCGAGCGGTCGCGACGAGCTCGAGCCCGCGGCGTCGCGCGAGCCCGCGGAATCGGACGTCGAGATGAGCAACCGCGACTTCTTCTGGGATCTCTGACACGAAGCAGATCGGACGCAGTCGCCGCGCGCGCAGCGGCGCTGCGCGCGGCGTGGACGCCCGCGCGCGCGGCGCGCTTTTCGCGGGAGATCGCGGTACCGTCTGGCATGGCCAGTGCGCCCGCCAAGCCGCGCGCCGAGCCCGTCGGCGGCAACCCCTCGGAGCTTCCGCAAGCGGAGCTCCCGCAAGCGCAGCTCCCGCACGATCTGGAAGCGGCGATCCTCGAGCTCAAGCGCGAGCGCAACGCCGTGCTGCTCGCCCACTACTACCAGGAATCGGAGATCCAGGATCTCGCGGACTTCGTCGGCGACTCGCTCGCGCTCGCGCAGGCCGCCAAGCGCGTCGAGCAGCAGGTGATCGCGTTCTGCGGCGTCCACTTCATGGCCGAGACCGCGAAGATCCTGAACCCCGAGCGAACCGTCGTGATCCCCGACCGCGAGGCGGGCTGCTCGCTCGCCGACGGCTGCCCCGCGGACGACTTCCGCAAGTTCATCGACGAGCACGGCCGCCCGCCCGTGCTCACCTACATCAACACCAGCGCCGAAGTGAAGGCGCTGAGCGATCTGATCTGCACCTCGTCGAACGCGGTGAAGATGGCGCGCTCGCTCGGCGACGGCCCGATCATCTTCGCGCCCGATCGACACCTCGCGCGCTGGGTCGCGCAGCAGGAAGGCGTGCCCGAGCTGATCATCTGGCCCGGCACGTGCGTCGTGCACGAGCAGTTCAGCGCCAAGCGGCTCGCGCAGCTCAAGCTGCGCCATCCCGACGCCGAGGTGCTCGCGCACCCCGAGTGCGACGATGCGGTGCTCGCGCAGTGCGATTTCGTCGCGTCGACGACGGGCATCATCCGGCGCGCCGTCGAGTCGCCCGCGCGCACGCTGATCATCGCGACCGAGGACGGCGTCTTCCACCAGATCCGCCAGCGCGCGCCCGACAAGACGCTGATCCAGGCGCCCGGCATGGACGAGAGCTGCGCGTGCAACCGCTGCCCGTTCATGCGGCTCAACACGCTCGAGAAGCTCTACCTCTGCCTGCGCGATCTCGCGCCCGAGGTGACCGTGCCCGAGCCCGTGCGCGTCGCCGCGCTCCGCCCGATCGAGCGCATGCTCGCGCTCTCGTAGCGCGGTACGCCCGCGCGCCCGCTCGGCGCAGCGCGCTCTGGATCCCGCGCGCTCCGCCCGATCGAGCGCATGCTGGCGAGCGCATGCTGGCGATCTCGCCGAGCGGCAGGCCCTGGGCGGCCGCTCGCGCAGCGCCATCAAGCTCGGGCCCCGGCCTTCCGATGAGCGTCCCGCGGGGCGCCTTCGCCCCACATGGTCGGAACGCGTCGAGAGGCCCGCGCCGGTGGAGAAACGCAAACAGCGCCGCACGCGCAAGAGGCTCGCGTGCGAGCTCGTGATCGGGGAGAGCCGCGAGTCGGTGCTCGTGCGCGACCTCTCGCCCGAGGGCCTGTTCGTCCAGACGCGCGCGAAGCTCGAGCCGGACGCGCGCGTGCGTCTGGTATTCGCCGCGCAGCCGGATCTGCCTGGCGTCGAGCTCGAGGCGCGCGTGGCCCGCAAGCGGAGCACGCCGCCGCGGCTGCAGTCTTCGGTGCCGAGCGGCGTCGGCCTGGTGCTGATCGATCCGCCGGCCGCCTATCTGACGCTCGTCGAGCGCAGCGCGTCCTCGGGCGTTCCCGAGGCGGAGGCGCCGCGCGACGACGCCGCGGCCGGCGCGGGGCTGCGCACGTTCCGGGTGCGGATGATCCAGCCCGGCCGCGCGAGTGCGAACGTCTTCACGGTGCGCTCCGAGAGCATGCAGGGCGCGCGCGCTCGCGCAATCGCGCGCGCGGGGCGCGACTGGAAGATCGCCGACATTCAAGAGATCTGACTCGCCGTCGGCACGGCCGGCGGTCGAGCTCGCGCCGAAATCGAGGTCGAGCACTTGGACGACGCCGCGTTCATCGTGGAGCTGCTCGCGGGGATCTTCTTCACGATCGCGGCCGTGCCGCTGCTGCGGCTCGCCGCGCGCACGCGCCAGTATCCCGAGCGCATGCTCGGGATCACGTTCCTGCTGTTCGGCATCTCCTACCTGTTCTACGAGGCTCCGTATCTGATCCAGCGCGAGGAGCTGTTCGCCCCGCTGTCGTTCGGAGGCCGCCTGCTCTGGAATGCGAGCGTGCTCACGACCGCGCTCTTCACGCGCGAGGTCTTCCACCGCGAGCGCCGCTGGTCTCGCCCGCTGCTCTGGGGCATCACCGCGCTGCTGCTCGTCGGAATCGCGATCTCGATCCAGCAGGGTGATCTCGAGGGAATGGCGCCGAACGGCAATCCGGGCTTCTGGCTCGAATGGATCGGCCAGGTGATCCCGTTCCTCTGGGTGGTGTCGGCCGCGCTGACCGAGTACGCGAGCGCGCGGCGGCGCGTGCGGATCGGCCTCGCCAACCCGTTGGTCTGCAACCGCTACCTGCTGTTCGCGTGCTTCGGGTTCGCGCAGCTCGCCACGATCGCGCTGCTCGTGCCGATGTTCGACAGCGTCGAGACCAACGACGGCGCGATCCCGCACCTGCTCGATCAGCTGATGGGCGCGTTCGAGATGCTCACCCTCGCGATCATCTGGCTCGCGTTCTTCCCGCCGCGCTGCTACCGCGAGTGGATCGCGCTCGCGGCCGCGCGCAGCGCCGCGGCGCGCTGAGCCGCGGCCGCTCGGCGCCTCACGGCCAACCGGCCCCGGCCCCGTAGCGCGCCCGCGGTCGGTAGCGGTGCAATTCCGAGCGACCCGGCCAACTGGGACCCCGCCGGAGTCGGGCCTCTCAGTCGAGCGCGGCGCTGCGCGGGCTGTGTCTGACCCGGTGAACTGGGCCCCCGCCGGCGGCGGACCTCTCAGTCGAGCGCGGCGCTGCGCGGGCTCGACTCCGCGGGCGCGAACAGCACCAGCGCCGTGAGGTCCTCGCGGATCGAGTGGAAGCGGTGGTCCGCGCCCGCCGCGACGTAGACCACGCTGCCGCTCTGCACCGGCTGGTCGCATCCCTCCACGCGCAGCTGGGCTCGGCCGCTCAACACGAGGTAGATCTCGTCCTCGCGGTGCGGCGCCTGCGGGTCGTCGGCGCCCCGCTCGAGCGCGTACACGCCCATGCTGAGCGCGGGCACGCGCAGGAACTCGAGCCAGGCCTCGCCCGACGCGCGCCGCTCGGCGGTCAGCTGCGCGACCTCGAATGCGCGCAGCTTCGCGCCCGCGCGCGTCACGGCTCGCCCGAAGCGCGCGCCACCACGGGTGCGGCCTCGTGGATCACCTTTCCGTCGAAGATCGTGAGCACCACCTGCGCAGCGCCGATCTCGTGCGCGCGATCCGCATCCGCGAGCTCGATCAGGTTGCGGTCGATCGCGATCAGGTCGGCCTTCTTGCCGGCTTCGATCGAGCCGAGCCGCGCCTCGTGGCCGAACAGCCGGGCACCGTTGATCGTGTAGGCGTCGATCGCGTCGCGGATGTCGAGCCGCTCGTCGGCGTTCCACGTCGCGATCGGGGAGTCGCGCGTGACGGCCTGCTGCATGTTGACGAACGGGCGCGGGTCGCGCGTATCGACGGGCGCGTCGCTCCCCGCGGTGAGCAGGCCGCCGCGCTCGAGGATCGAGCCCGCGGGGTAGCTGTTCTGCATCGCGTAGTGGTCCGAGTCGTAGAGATCGTCGACGCCATCGACCTCGTCGATGAACGGCGTCACGCTGAGGTCGTACTGGATCTCCGGCGCGATCCACGCGTAGGTGAACGCCACGTAGATGCCGAGATCGGCGAGGCGCTGCTGATCGTCGGGGTGGACGAGCTGGGCGTGGGCGATGCTCTGCGCGTGGCGCGGCGCGCCGTTGGCCGCGCGCGAGGCCTCGAACGCGTCGATCGCGATGCGCACCGCGCGATCGCCGATCGCGTGCGCGTGCACCGCGAAGCCCGCCGCCTCCATCGCGCTCACGAACGCGTGCACGAACTCCTCGGAGTGCTCGAGCACCCCGTAGCTCTTCTCGCACTGCTGCGGGAAGTAGCCGTGCTCCTCCCTGAACTCCCGCATCGCGCTCGCGCTCACATAAGCCTGCGGGTGGGATCGGTATTCGAGACACACTTCGCTGTCGAGGTCGACGTAGTCGACGACGTCCATCTGCTCGGTGTCGGGATCGAGCTCGAAGATCGGCTGCTTGTAGGGATTGATCACGGCCGCGTTCGGCAGCGTCGGCGGCGACGCGAGCGGGTTGCCCTCGATCACGCCGTCGACGTAGATCTTCGCGCCATCGGCGTGGATGAAGCGCGAATCCTTGAAGCGCTCGCGGATCGCCTCGAACTCGGCGACCGCCGCGGGCAGCATCGCGAGCGCGGCGTCCGACTTCGGGAAGTCCTTGAACAGCGCCGCGCGCATGCGGAAGGTCATCAGGCCGCGCTCCTCGAGGCGCTGGTAGAAGGGCAGGGACTCGGGGTCGGCGGAGGCGTCCTGCAGCGAGGTGATGCCGGAGCGCGCGAGCAGCTTCGCGGCCTCGGGCAGCAGCGCGTCGTAATCCTGCAGCTCGAGGCGCGTCGGCGCGCCGGTGAGGTCGATCGCGTCCTCGGTGAGGTAGCCGTTGGGCTCGCCGCTCTCGTCCACGCCGACGAGCTCGCGATACGCGGCGAAGGTGGACTGCAGCGTGTCCGCGGAGAGCCCCACGGCCGCTCCGTTCGGGTCGCGCGCGCGCGCGAGCGCGGCGCTGTTGACCGCCGTGTGGTGTCCATCGTTGCCGAACAGCACGATGGGATGCCGGGTCGAGACCGCATCGAGCGCCGCGCGCATGGTCGGGAAGCGCTCGCTGGGCTGATTGCCGACCGAGAAGTTCCACAGGCTCGCCCAGATCCACTGGCCCTCGGGTATCTGGTAGCGCTGCAGGCAGGCGCTCAGGAACGGCACGAACTCGTCGAGCGTGCGCGGCCGGCTCTCGAGGTCGCAGATGTCGCCCTTCGCGATGCCGAGCGGGTGCATGTGGGTGTCGTGGAGCCCCGGCAGGACCATCCGGCCCGCGAGATCGCGCACGTCCGTGGCGGGTCCGATGTAGTCCTCGGCGTCATCGCGGTCGCCGACGAACGCGATCTCGTTGCCGCGAATCGCGACCGCTTCGGCGACGCTGTGATCCGCGTCGACGGTGTAGACGTACGCGTTGAGCAGGACGATGTCGGCGGGCTCGATCGACGGGCCGCACGCGCCGAGCAGCGCGATCGCGGCGAGGCCGCCGCCAATCCGGGGGCGAAGCTGGGTCATGGAGGAGCTCCTCATGCGCGGCGCCCGCTCCCGGACGCGCGCGGCTGGTGCGCATTGAAGCGCAGAACCCGTGAGCCCGCCGCAATGCGCGTGTGATAGGGTTCGGGCGCGAAGCGAGGTGGCGATTGAGCGGCAGTCTGGCGGGCAAGGTGGCGCTCGTGACCGGGGCGACCTCGGGAATCGGCGCGGCCTGCGCGCGCTTGTTCGCGCAGCGCGGAGCGAGCGTGATGCTCGCGGGGCGCAGCGCGGAGCGCGGCTCGGCGATGGTTCTCGCGATCGAGCGCGACGGTGGCGCCGCGGATTTCACGGCTGGCGACGTGCGGGAGCTCGACTGCTGCGAGTCGATGGTTCGCGCGACCTGCGAGCGCTTCGGCCGGCTCGACGTGCTGGTCAACAGCGCGGGCATCTGGCACAGCGCGACCGCATCCGAGACCAGCGACGCGCAGTGGCGAGAGACGATCGAAGTCAATGTCACGGGCCTGTTCTTCGTGTCGCGCGCCGCGCTGCGCGTGATGCTCGCCCAGCGCAGCGGGAACATCGTCAACATCTCCTCCGATTGGGGGCTCGTCGGGGGCCGCGAGGCCGCCGCCTACTGCGCGAGCAAGGGCGCGGTCGTGCTGCTCACCAAAGCGATGGCGCTCGATCACGCGGCCGACGGCATCCGGATCAACGTCCTCTGCCCAGCGGACACCGACACGCCGATGATGGAGCAGGACTACCGGCTGCGCGGTATCCCGTACGAGGAGGGGAAGCGGCTCTCGGGCGCCGCGATTCCGATGGGCCGGATGGCGCGGGCGATCGACGTCGCCGAGGCCGCGTGCTTCCTCGCGTCGGATGCGGCGTCGTTCATCACGGGCGTGTCGCTGCCAATCGACGGCGGCGAGACCGCGCGCTGACGAGCGCGAGCGCGCTCTGCGAATCGACCGTCAGCGGGCGCTCGCTGCCGCGTATTTGCGCGACAGCCAGCGCAGATAGACGAGCGGCGGGAAGAACGCGAGCCAGATCAACATCGATCCGAACGATGAGGAGGCGCTCATGATTCCGTCGAAGATGAACGGATACGAGCCTTCGACTCCCGCGACTGCGGTCGCCGCCATGTACGTCGTCTGGGAGATCATGCCCAGACCCGCGTAGCAGCTCCAGAGCAGCATGCGGTTGGCGACCACGGGCTCCGTGAGCCCGAGTGGGACGCGCCGCCTCATCTTGAGATAGTGGCCCGCGGCTTCGAGGAAGCACCAGCCGAGCGCAGTCCCCGCACCGCCGAGCTCGAGCCACACCCAGATGCGGCCCGACGCGAATCCCATCGAGTCGCCGAGATAGGTGCCGACCGACAGCCCGGTTGCGATCGTGATCGCAACGCATCTCGCGAACACCCGCGCCGAGCGTCTGTCCGGGCGAAAGACCGTGCGCACGAACTCGAGCAGCAGGGCCATGTAGATGAAGATCCCGGTTCGGCAGGCGATCACGAGCCAGCCGCCGAGCGGCGTGCCCGCGAGCGGCGTGTAGACGCCGAGCAGCCAGAACACCCACTCGATTCCGTCGAACGACAGCGCCGCTCCGAGCAGCAGCTCGGGGCGCGCACGCCGCTCGACGCCCAGCGCGAGCAGGCGGCCGCCGACGATCAGATTGACCGCGATGACGACGAGGTTGCCGAGGATCTCGAGGCTCACGGCGCGAGCGAAGTCGCCTCCGACTCGTACTTGCGGGAGAGGAAGCGCAGATAGGCGAGCGGTGGGAAGAATGCGAGCCAGATGAGGATCGAGCCGATCGATGTGGCCGTGCTCATGATCCCGTCGAGGACGTAGGGATAGATTCCCTCGGCGCCCGCGATCGCGATGGCCACCATGTACGTCGCCTGGGACACCGCGTTCGCTCCTCCATAGCAGCTCCAGAGCAGCACGCGATTCGCGACGACCGGGTCCGCGAGCCCGAGCGGGACGCGGCGCCTCATCTTGAGGTAGTGGATCGCGGCCTCGAGCGCACACCAGAGCAGAGTCGTCACCGCACCGCCGAGCTCGAGCCAGATCCACATGCGCCCCGACGCGAACCCCATCTCGTCGCCGAGATAGGTGCCGACGAACAGCCCCGTCGCAATCGTGAGCGTGACGATCGTGGTGAATGCGCGCGCCCAGCCGCTATCGGGGCGAAAGACCGTGCGGACGAATTGCAGCTGGAAGCTCATCGAGACGAAGATCCCG
>DASPGF010000395.1:0-10377 GCA_035620755.1 Myxococcota bacterium | reverse complement strand
GGAGAGCCAATCGGGGGTGGGGACGAAGGTGCGCATCCGGCTGCTCGAAGTGGAGGGCTCCGATTGAGCGCCCGCGCGCGCATCCTCGTCGTCGACGACGAGCAGAGCATGCAGGAGTTCCTCGAGATCTTCTTCCGGAGCGAGGGCTACGACGTCGCCACCGCGGGCGATGTCGACACCGCGCTGGCTCAGCTCGAGAGCGACGACTTCGACGTCGTGATCTCCGATATCCAGATGCCGACGCGTTCGGGAATCGAGCTGCTCCACGCCGCGAGCCAGATCTCGCCCGAGACCGTGGTCATCATGATCACCGCGTTCGCGAGCACCGAGACCGCGATCGGCGCGATGAAGGAGGGCGCCTACGACTACGTCACGAAGCCGTTCAAGGTCGACGAGCTCAGGATCGTCGTCGAGAAGGCGCTCGAGAAGAAGCTGCTCGCGAGCGAGAACCGCCGGCTCAAGCGCGAGCTGCGCAGTCAGAGCCGCGATCGGTCGCTGATCGGAAACAGTGCGGCGATTCGGCGGGTCTGTGAGCTCGTCGCCCAGGTGGCGGAGAGCAAGGCGAACGTGCTCATCAGCGGCGAGAGCGGAACCGGTAAGGAGGTCGTGGCGCGCGCGATCCACCGGGGCGGCTCGCGCCGCGAGCGGCCCTTCGTCGCGGTCAACTGCGCCGCGATCCCCGAGACCCTCCTCGAGTCCGAGCTGTTCGGCCACGTCAAGGGCGCCTTCACCGGAGCCGTTCAGAACAAGCAAGGGCTGTTCGAGGTTGCGGACGGCGGGACGTTGTTCCTCGATGAAGTCGGCGAGCTGACTCTCTCGGTCCAGGTCAAGCTGCTGCGCGCCATCCAGGAGAAGTGCTTCCGCCGCGTGGGAGCGTCGGCGGACATTCGGTCCGACGTGCGGATCATCGCGGCGAGCAATCGCCGGCTCGAGCAAGAGGTGGCCGCGGGCCACTTCCGGGAGGATCTCTACTACCGCCTCAACGTGATCGAGATCCCGCTGCCTGCGCTGCGCGAGCGCAGCGAGGACATTCCGCTGCTCATCGACCACTTCATCGCGAAGTACGCCGCCGAGCTCGAGAAGCCGGTGACGCGCGCGAGCGACGAGGCGGTGGCGCGCCTGGTCGCATATCGCTTTCCCGGCAACGTCCGCGAGCTCGAGAACGTGATCGAGCGCGCAGTCGCGCTGAGCCGCAGCGAGGTGATCGAGCTCGACGCGCTGCCGCCGGCCGTGCTGAACCCTGCCGCGGCGGGCGAGCTGCGCCGGATAATCGGCAGCGAGGGGATCGACCTCGAAGGGATGGTCAACGAGTACGAGCGCGGCCTGCTCCGCGAGGCGCTCGCGGCCGCAAACGGTGTCAAGAAGAAGGCGGCCCAGCTCGTGGGCGTCTCGTTCCGCTCGTTCCGCTATCGCCTCGAGAAGCTCGGCCTCGATCAGCCCGACGGCGACGCCGATTGAATCAGGCGTCGATCCCGTACTCCTTGATCTTGTAGAGCAGCGCGCGATGGCTGATCTCGAGCCGCCGCGCGGCGTGGGTGCGGTTGCCGCCGGTGGCGCGCAGCGCGCGCCGGATGATGTCGATCTCGCAGCTGCGGCGGCCGCGCTTGAGCGACAGATCGGCGCGCAGCGTACCGTCGGGGGCGGGCGCGAGCGCGATCCGCGGCGGCAGGTCCTCGGTGCCGATGCGGGCGCCCGTTGCGAGCATCACCGCGACCTCGATCGCGTTCTTGAGCTCGCGGATGTTGCCGGGCCACGGATAGGCGACGAGCAGCTGCAGCGCGTCCTCGGCGATCGCGCGGACCGGCTTGGCCAGCTCGCGGCGAAAGTGGTCGATGAAGTGATCGACGAGCAGCGGGATGTCGGAGCGGCGCTCTCGCAATGCGGGCAGGTCGAGCCGCAGCGCGCCGAGCTGCTCGAGCAGCTCCGCGGAGAGGCCGCGCCCGCCGGCAGCTTCGTCGAGGCGTTGCGCGGTGGCGGCGATGATGCGGACGTCGTTTCGCGGCGACTGCTTCGGCGCAGCCGTCTCGTCCTGCTGCGCGCGCAGCAGGGCGAGCAGCTCCTGCTGGAGCGCGATCGGCAGCGCCCCGACCTCGTCCAGGTAGAGCGTTCCGCTGCCGAGATCGCGCAGCAGACCGCGCTGCGAGCGCTCTCCGAGGCGCGGCCGCGCCGCCGGATCGCCGAACAGCTCGAGCCGGATCGCGTCGGCGGAGCGCTCCGCGCACGCGAGCGCGACGAAGCTCTGCTGGCGCCGGCTCGAGAGCGCGTGGATCGCGCGCGCGACCACTTCCTTGCCGGTGCCGGCCTCCCCGGTCAGCAGCACGGGCCGGCCATCGCTCGCGGCTCGCTCGACGCTTTCGAGCAGGTGGATCATCGGGCTCGAGGCCGCCACGATCGGGCGCTCGCCGATCGCCTTGCCGATCTCGGCCTCGAGCAGCCGATGCTGGCGCGCCAGGTGGGTGCGCTCGCGCGCATTTCGCAGCCGCAGCCGCAGCTCGGCGGCGCGCAGCGGCTTGCTGAGATGGTCGTGCGCGCCGCGGATCGCGATCTCGAGCGCGGCCTCGAGGTCTTCGGGCGCCGAGGTCACGAACAGCGTCGCCTCGGGCGCTCGCCGCGCCAGCTGCCACACCAGATCGAGATCATCGGTGCCGGGCGCGAACGCGTCGCAGAGGATGACAGCGGGCTCCGCGGCTTCGATCTGCTCGAACGCCTGCTCGGCCCCATCCACCGCGATGACGTCGAAGCCCAGCTCCGAAACCGTGACCCGCTGGCGGTGTCTCAGATCGGGGTCGGGGTCGACGACGAGGATTCGATCGGCCATCGGTCTCGCCGTATCGGAAAACTTTCGCTGGATCCTGAGCGAGCGCGCGCAGCCGAGACCCGCCGCGAATCCTCGGATCTCCCGATGTCTTGCGCGCCACCTGCGCATCGCAGGCATGGGATCCGCAGCACCATGCACCGGACAGAGGTTCTCTCAAGTCCCCGTAACAGCACGCCGATACCCTGAAACGTCGAACCTGGGGTCCGCGCGATCGGCCACCCGCGCTCGACGGCTTGGGGGGAGCGGTGCCGAGCAACAACGTCCAGCGTTACCGCGAATCGCTCATGATGAGCAAGGCCGAGCTCGCTCGCAAGGCAGGGCTATCCACGCTGACAATCGACCGTGTCGAAGCGGGCCGCGCCTGCCGCCTCGACACCAAGCGCAAGATTCTGCTCGCGCTCGGAATGAAGATCTCCGAGAAGTCCCAGGTATTTGGCACCGCTCCCATGGGGTCGGCGGCCGCTCAAACCCAGGCTGCACGCGCCGGCAACAGCGTGGACCGCCCGAATGCCGCAGGCGCGCAGTCGGATGCGCGCGACGGGCGATCGCAGGCCAACGGAGGCTGAACCGTGAAGCTCAGTTTCGGGCGCTTCGGCGCAAAGTCGCTGATCGGGCTGGACATCGGATCTTCGAGCGTGAAGGCGGTCGAGATCGTTCGCAAGGGGCGTGACCGCGAGTTCGAGCTCGCGCACGTCGGCGTCGCCAAGCTGCCCAACGAGGCGATCGTGCAGGGCGCCTTCCTGAACTCGAGCGCGATCGCCGACAGCATTCGCGAGGCGATCGACAACGGCAGGATCAAGGCGAAGCACGCCGCCGCCGCGGTCTGCGGTCACTCGGTGATCGTCAAGAAGGTGAGCCTCCCGACCATGTCGCGCGCCGAGCTCGAGGAGCAGATTCGCTGGGAGGCCGAGCAGTACATCCCGTTCGACGTCAACGAGGTGAACCTCGACTTCCAGATCCTCGAGACGGGCGGAACCGAGGGCCAGATGGACGTGCTGCTGGTGGCTGCCAAGAAGGATCTGATCGACGACTACGTCCAGGTGATCACCGAGGCCGGGCTGATCCCCGCGGCGATCGACGTCGCTGCGTTTGCGGTCGAGAACGCGTTCGAGGCGAACTACGACACGAGCGCGAATCAGACGGTCGCGCTCGTGAACATCGGCGCCCAGGTCGTCAACATCAACATCGTGTCGAACGGCGCGCCGGCCTTCACGCGCGACATCACCACGGCCGGCAACCAGTACACCGAGGAGATCCAGAAAGCGCTGACCGTGAGCTTCGAAGAGGCCGAACGCCTGAAGCTCGGCGGAAAGCGCTCGGAGTCGAGCCAGGAGGTGGTACCGCAGGAGGTCGAGCAGGCGATGCGCACGGTCTCCGAGACCGTGATCGGGGAGATCAGTCGGTCGCTCGACTTCTTCGCGGCGACCACCGCGGACAGCCGGATCGAGCGCGTCTATCTCTCGGGCGGTGGCGCGTGCGTGGCCGGGTTCGAGCACGCATTCCACGAGAGGACGGGCCTGCCGGTCGAGATGCTCAACCCGCTCGCGCGAATGTCGCCGAGCTCGAAGTTCGACGCGGCCTACCTCGAGGAGATCGCGCCGTCGCTCGGCGTGGGAGTCGGACTCGCGATGCGGAGGAGCGACGCGTAATGCTGCAGATCAATCTACTCCCGGTTCGCGAGGCGCGGCTCAAGGAGGAGCGACACCAGCTCCTGATGCAGGCGGGCCTCGTCGTGCTGCTCGTGGCCGCTGCGATCGGGTTCACGCACTCGAAGATCCTCGAGGACATCGAGCTGTCGGAGGCGCGCAAGCAGCAGATGCAGCGCGACATCGATCAGTACGAGCCGCAGCTCAAGCAGGTGGCGGCGTTCCGGAACAAGAAGAAGGAGCTCGAGACCAAGATCGGGGTGATCGACGAGCTCGACCGGGCCCGCAGCGGTCCGGTGCGGGTGCTTGCCGAGCTCGCGTCGCGCACGCCCGACCGCCTGTGGCTGACGTCGCTCGCGACGGAGGGCACGTCGATCGTGATGGCCGGCAAGAGCCTCGACAACGAGCTCGTCGCGCTGTTCCTGCGGCACCTCGGCGAATCCGAGTACTTCGACAAGGTCGACCTCGACAAGACGCAGCTCGGTGCCGAGACGGAGGGCCTGCGCCTGGTGAGCTTCACGATCCGAGCGGTGTTGGTCAACCCGGATGCGCCGAAGCCCGCGCCCGCCGCGAAGCCCGCGCCGGCCGCGAAGTCGGCCGCCAAGACGGACGCGACCTAGGAAGGAGCGGGAAGATGGCGATCAGCGCGGAGACACGCGAGAAGTTCGACAAGATCCTGAAGCTCCCGAAGGGAGCGCGTTTCGGAATTCTCGCCGGAATCGCTGTGCTCGTGTGTGTCGGATACTACTTCGGCGTCTACCAGGCCAAGGCACAGGAGCTCGAGAGGCTGCGCGCGGAAGAGCTGAGCCTGCAGCGCAAGCTCAGCGAGGTGCGGCTCGTGGCGGGAAACATCGAGGCGTTCGAGGCCGAGATCGAAGAGCTCGAGGTGAAGCTCAAGAAGGCGCTGCGGCAGCTACCGAACGAGAAGCAGCTCGAAGTCCTGCTCACCGACATCAGCAACCTCGGAAAGAACGCGGGCGTGGAGATCCGGTCGTTCCAACGCCAGCAGGAAGTCGTCCACGACTTCTACGCCGACGTTCCGATCGCGATCGAGCTCGAGGGCGAGTACCACGACATCGGCAAGTTCTTCGAGCTGCTGTCCCAGCTCAAGCGCATCGTGAACATGGGCGCGCTGAAGATCGCCGTGTCGAAGGAATCGATCGATTCGACCCGGCTGAAGGTGACCGGGACCGCGACGACGTTCCGATTCGTCGGAGCCGAGACCGGTGCGTAGAGGGAATTCGCTTCAGCGATCCGGATCCGGGCGGAGGGGTAGCGTGAGGATTGCAGCCATCGCGTGCACGATTGCGCTGTTGGGGTCGCTTGCGTGCTCGCAGGAGACCAACCAGCCGACCGAGGCCGAGTTCCAGCAGGAGCGCGCCAACCTGAACGCGCGGGTCGCCGCGCGCAAGAAGGAGAAGCCCGCGGCGGCCGCGCCGGCCGAGAAGCCGAGCCAGGTCGCGAAGGTTCCGGCGGCCGCGCCGATCGAGGACTCCTTCGGCGGCGGCGCCAGCGGCGTCATCTACGACCGCACGGGCCTGCGCGATCCGTTCCGCTCCTTCGAATGGGAGCGAAAGGCCATCGAGAGCCAGGACGTGGTCGGCGGACCGCTCGAGCAGTTCGACGTGAGCCAGCTCTCGATCGTCGCGGTGGTCTGGAATACGGGCTCCGCGAGGGCGCTCGTCCAGGATCCGGCAGGGCACAGCTACATCATCGCGAAGGGTACGCGCATCGGGAAGAACGATGGAACGGTCACGGAGATCGACGACAACCTCGTCGTCGTCAACGAGACCTATGAAGACTATCTGGGCAACGTGACGAAGAAAGACATCGAAATGCGGATCCGTCGAAGTGAGGGGGGGTGAGTTCGATGACGGGATTTAGAAGCGGTCGGTTCCAGATTGCGGCGGCGCTCGCCTTCGCGGCGGCGCTCGCCGGTGGAACCGCTGGCTGCGCGGGCTCGGGCTCCCCGGCGACGGGAGCGTCGGAGAGCGCGAGCGTTGCGGAAGTCCAGATCGATCACGATGGGGGCGACACCCTCGTGACGCTGGTCGGCCCGAGCCATGCGGTCTTCACGGCTTTCGGACAGCCCAACCCGGATCGCGTCATCGTCGATCTGGTCTCGCGTACCGAGCAGGCCATCGAGCCCGTGTCGGTGAACGACGGCCTCGTTGCGAGCGTCACGGTGTCGCCCTACGCGACGGGCTCGAGCGACGAGATGACGCGCGTCGAGGTGTTCCTCGAGGCGCCCGCCGAGCACGAGGTGCGCGCGGTCGACGGCGGCCTGCAGATCCGGATCTCGAGCGAGCTCGCGGACGCGGCGCTCGGCTCCGACTCGGAGGCGGGCGAGCAGGCGCAGGCGGATTCCTTCGATCCTTGGGAGAGCAGCGGCGAGGCGACTGAATCGGCTGCCGCCGATCAGAGCGCTGCGTGGGATTCGACGGCGGGCGAGGGCGATCCGTGGGCGGCGACGAGCGAGACGGCGGGCCCTGCGGCCGGTGATGCCTCCGGCGCGGCCGCTGCCGCGGCGCAGGAAGTGACGGCCGCGGCGGCCGCGACCCGCTTCGACGGCGTGGCCGCCGAGCCGCTCGGCGAGGGTCTGCTCGTGACGCTGCGCGCGAATGGCTTGATCTCGAGCGTGTCGACGTTCACGCTCGATGATCCCGCGCGGCTCGTCGTCGACCTGCTCGACATCGAGAACAATTCGGATCTCGCGCCGATCGACCTCCAGTCCGAGCTCGTGTCGCGCATCCGCGTCGGCGAGCACGCAGACAAGATCCGCGTCGTGGTCGACGGCGGCAGCGCCGCGGCGCCGTTCGACGGCCGCCGTGTCGTGCCGACCGCGGGCGGGCTCGTGATCGCGCTCGGCCGCGGCGAGGCGCTCGAGACCGCGCTCGCGGCGGCAACCCAGAGCGCATCTCCGATCGCGACACCGGTTGCGGTCGCCGCGCTCGACGCGACGGCTGCGACGGACGATTCGGCGGATTCACTCGCTGCGACTGCCGACAGCGCGTGGGGAAGCGAGCTGTCGCCCGATGCGCTGGCCGCGGCGGGCTCCGCCGATGCGCCGCTCGACGCGCCGGTCGAGGCGGCCGATTCGGCCGCGGCTTCCGCCCCGAGCGATTCGGAGCGGACCGCGCCGACGTCGTCGGTCGCGTCGATCTACGGCATCGAGTTCGACAACCAGGACAATCGCGATCGCATCGTGGTGCTGGGCGACGCGCCGGTCGACTATGCGGTGTTCGAGCCGAGCCCGGAGACCGTCATCATCTCGCTTCAGGGCGCGAAGGTCGATCCCGAGGCCGCGGTGCGCATCACGCCGGAGCCGGGTGGCCCCGTCTCGCTCGTCACCGCATTCGACCAGCCCGAGATGGAGCAGCCCGAGGTTCGCCTCGTCGTGCAGCGCGCCGCGAATCTCCAGCCGGAGATCTCGCGCCGGGGCTCGCTGTTGATCGTCGACTTCCCGCGCACGGGGGGTGTCGCGGTCGCGCCGCCCGCGATGACGCAGGACGAGGCGATGATCGCGCAGGCCGACCTTACGGGAACGTCCGCGACGACCACGAGCGCGGCCGCCGATACGGGCGGCACGCAGCCGGACAGCGCGACGGACTCGACGGCGACCGCCGCGGCGGCTCCGAGCGAGCTGGATTCCGCGCCGGCTTCGATCGAGCCCGAATCGTCGATCGACGTGCTGACGCCGGGCGGCCTGTCGCCCGACAAGAAGTACATCGGGCGCCGCATCTCGCTCGACTTCAAGGACGTCGAGATCGCGGACGTGCTGCGCCTGATCGCCGAGGTGTCCGAGCTCAACGTGATCGCGGGCGACGACGTGAAGGGCAAGGTCACGGTCCGCCTGGTCGAGGTTCCCTGGGACCAGGCCCTCGACGTGGTGCTGCTCACCAAGGGCCTCGGCTTCATGCGCGTGGGCAACATCCTGCGCATCGCGCCGGCCGTCGAGATCCAGCAGGAAGAGGAGCTGCGGCTGCAGGAGCGCCGCTCGAAGGAGCGGCTCGAGGACCTGATCGTGAAGCTCCAGCCGGTGAACTTCGCCGACGTCAAGGAAGTCGCGAAGATGGTCAAGCAGCTGCTCACGCCGGATCGCGGAACCGTGACGACGGACGTCCGCACCAGCACGCTGATCATCAAGGACATCCCGTCGGTGATCGCCGAGGCGACCGCGCTGATCAAGGCGATCGACACGCAGACGCCGCAGGTGCTGATCGAGGCCAAGATCGTCGAGGCGAGTCTCGACTTCTCGCGCGAGTTCGGCGTTACGATGGGATTCCTGGCGGACCCGGACAAGCTGCCCGACAACTGGCTCTACACGCCCGATGCCGGCCCCACCTTCATCGGTGACGCAGTCGGCGGCAGCACGGGGAATCCGCTCACCGCGAATCCGACCGGCTTGCTGAATCTCGCGGGGTGGCTGCTCGATGACACGTTCAACGTCGAGCTCCAGCTGCAGGCCGCCGAGATCAATGGCGACGGCAAGGTGATCTCGAGCCCGCGCGTGGTCACGCTCGACAACAAGAAGGCGACCATCCAGCAGGGCGTGTCCATCCCGTTCCAGACCTTCGAGAACGGCGACGCGCAGCTCGAGTTCGTCGACGCCGTGCTCAAGCTCGACGTCACGCCGCACATCACGGCGAACCAGAGCATCATCATGAAGGTGGCGGTGACGCGGAACGCGCCCGACGAGACGGTGTTCACGCTCACGGGCACGCCCGCGATCGCGAAGAACGAGGTCAAGACCGAGACGCTGATCAAGGACGGGCAGACGCTCGTGCTCGGCGGCATCTACGTGATCGACAAGGCGGAGCGCGAGTCGAAGGTGCCCTATCTCCACCACATCCCGCTGCTCGGTCGGCTGTTCCGCAGCAACGAGATCGGCGACGGCCGCAAGGAGCTGCTCGTCTTCGTGACCCCGCGCGTCGTGGTGCCGGAAGGCGAGGACGCCTGATCCAGCCGCTCGCTGCAGCGCGGCGAGAGCAATGGCAGTGCAAGGGGGGGCCTCGGCCCCCCCTTGTCGTGTTACCGTACGACTCCGATGCAGCGCGGGCCGATCTGGCTGGTGGGGATGATGGGAGCGGGCAAGTCCGCGGTTGGGGCGTTGCTCGCGAAGGCGCTGGGCCGGCCCTTCGTCGACACGGATCTCGAGATCGAGCGCGAGGCGGGTTCTTCGGTCGCCGAGATCTTCTCGAGCGAGGGAGAGCGCGGCTTTCGCGCGCGGGAGCGCGCGGCGATCGAGGCGCTCTGCGCGCGCGACGCGGTCGTCGCGCTCGGCGGCGGCGCGATCGCCGAGCCGGAGATCGCGGAGCGGCTCGCGCGCGCGGGAATCGTGGTCTACCTCCGCGCCACGCCGCATACGCTGCTCGCGCGGGTTGGCGACGCCGAGACCCGTCCGCTGCTCGCGAATCTCGCGCCGACCGCGCGGCTCGCGAAGCTCGAGGCGCTGCTCGCGCTGCGCGCGCCCGCCTACGAATCGGCCGCGATCGCGGTCGCGACCGACGGCCGCGCGCCCGAGGCCGTGGCCGCCGAGATCCGTCGGCGCCTCGAATCGGTCGAGCGCGCGGACGGATCGGCGCGCGAGGAGCCCGCGCGCGCATGAGCGATCCGAAGCCGGGCGCGGGGCGTATCCTGGCGCAGCTCAAGGTCGAGCTCGGCGACCGCAGCTATCCGATCGCGCTCGGCGTGGGAACGCTGCCGCGGGTCGGGGACGAGATCGCGCGCTGCGCGCCGTCGAGCCGCGCGTTCGTGGTGAGCGTGCCCGCGGTCTCGCGGCGCTACGGCGGCGTGCTCGAGCGCTCGCTGCGCGGCGCGGGCTATCGCGTGCGCCGCGTCGCGGTTCCCGACGGCGATGCGACCAAGAATCCGCGCCAGCTCGCGAAGCTGTGGGACGCGTTGATCGCGTTC
>DASPGF010000394.1:0-5012 GCA_035620755.1 Myxococcota bacterium | reverse complement strand
CTAAGCGCTCGCCCCCGCACTTCCATTCGCGGTCGACGCGCGGTCGGTGCGAGTGGCGAGCGGCAGCAGCAGCAGCATCGACGCGAGCGTCGAGATCGCGATCAGCGCGAGCAGCCAGCCGCGACCCCAGGACTGGATCACGCGCCCCGCGACCGCGGGCCCGGTCGCGTAGCCGAAATTCAGCGCTGCGGCGGCGGCCACGGCGAAGCGGCCCTTGCGATCGACCGCCGCCACGAGACCGATCTGGAACGGCGTGATGAAGTACACGCCGATCCCCCAGAGCAGTGCTCCGGCCAGCAGCGCGCCGGGGGCGCTGGCGGCGATGTAGAGGCTGCGCCCGACTACACTGATCAGCGTTCCGCAAACGATCGGAAACACGCGCCCGAGCCGCACGCCGAGCACGCTTCCGACCGCGCTCCCCGTCACGCCGATCAGCGTGGTGATCGCGAGGATCTCCCGCGCGCGCGCCCGCTCGATGCCCGCTTCGAGCGGGATGCTGAAGGCGAAGTTCCAGAGCGCCTGGTCGCCCGCTGCGTAGACGAGGATTCCCGCAAGCGCCATCGCCACCATCGCGCGCTCCGAGGCCTGGGCTCCGACGGTTGAAAGGCTCGACTCGGCTCCATCGCGCTTCGCGGCTCGGAGCCGCTGCCCCGCGAATAGCGCCGGATCCGGCCTCGACGGGAGCCACGCGAGACACGGCGCGCAAGCGATCACCAGCGCGAACAGCACCCAGAAGCCGGCGGGGTAGTTGCCCGCGTCGACCATTCGCGGAAGCGTCATCGCGAAACCCGCCGCGACGAGCCCGCCGAGCGTCCAGATCAGCGCGAAGATCCGCTCGGCGTCTCCGCGCGAAGCGACGGCGGCGTTCGCCCCGGACAGCGCGAGGCCCGCGCCGGCTCCGGTCAGCGCTCGGCCCACGAACATCGCCGCCAAATCGCCGCTCACCGCGGAGGTCGCGAAGCCCGCCGCGGCGAGCGACAGCCCGCCGACCGCCAAGCGGCGGTGCGAGACGCGCGGAACGAACCGCGTGGCGATCGCGGCCACGAGCGCGAGCGAGAGCAGCTCGACGCCCGCGAGATCCCCCACGCGCTGGTGGTCGAAGCCCGCCTCGATCAGCGCCTGCACGAGAATCGGCGCGGCGATCGCGCCGACGAGGCCGACCGCCGACGCAGCGAACGCAGCGAGCACGAAACGGAAGTCGCGCCTCAGCGACGCGGCAAATACGCGCAGACTCGCGCCAGGCTCCGACGGCCGCTGCTCGATCCCCATGGCTCCAGCTGCCTGCGCGAGATGCGCGATCGCCACCGCACCGATTGCTTGCCGCTGGGGAGCGGGCTCGAAGCCAATCCGACGCGTACACTGTTCCGGATCGGCCCCGCGCGTGCAAGCCGCGGGCGCGCAGCCGGATTCAAAGGTCGGCGGGAGGCGTCGGCGCCTCGCGATCGGAGACAGCCGCGGTGGGATCGTTGGGAACGAACCGGCGCTGTACGGCGAGCACGCGCAGCGAGTCGCCGCGCCTCACGCTGCCCGCGCGGAGCGGCCGGAAGTAGACGCCGAACACGATTCCGCCCGAGATTCCGCCCGGTTGGCGCCGGTACTTGGCGAGGGTTCGAATCGGCTCGATGCCGCGCTCGGCGGTCTCCGGGTCGAGCAGCGTGACCGCGCAGCGCTCGCAGCTCGCAACGCGCTCGAGCTCGAGCTCGCCGATGCGCACGCGCGACCACCACTCCTCGTGGAACGCAGGGCTTCCCTCGACGACGAGATTCTGACGGAAGCGCTCCATGCGGATCGGCTTGGCGAGACGCGCGTTGAGATCATCGAGGGATGCCCCGCTCGTGAGCAGCAACGGCGCGACTGCCGCGAAGCGCCGCTGCTCGGCGGCGATGATTCCGCGGTAGCGCGCGGGCGCGCTGCGCGCGCGGATCGCGTCGCTCGCGAGCAGCCGGCACCGAACGCCGAGAAATTCACTGAACCAGCTCGCGGCCGCGTCGCCCTGATCGATCGCCGAGGCGGCGTCGTGCCAGTGCTCGGTGGGGCGCGACTCGCCACGCTCGCTCACGCGAATCGCGAGCGGCGCGCGCTCGGGCGCCTCGACCGTGAGCTCGCGGTCGACGAGCTTCGGCCGAATCAGCAGCATGCGCGGAAGCTCTTCTTGGGTGAGCGCGACTCCGTCTTCTCCGGCCACGAACAGCAGCCGATCGCCGCGCAGGCCGCTCTCGTCGATCTCGGCGCGCTCGAGCGCCATGCCCGCGCAGCCTTTGACCGGGTACTGTGTCAGGCTCGACAGCCGAAGCTCAGCGCGCGGCACGCAGCGCCTCCACTCGCACCGCCACGAACGCCTTGGTGAAGCCGAGGAAGCGCTCGCGGCGAATCTCGCAGTCCGGGAACAGCTCGCGGAACGTCGCGTGGTCGAGCAGCCGCAGCCCACCGAGCATGCGGTCGACCGCTTCGCGCGATGGGCGCGTGAGCCAGCCCCAGAGCGTGAAGTTCCGCGCGAGCCGCCGCTGCCACGCGAGCGGGAGGTAATGGATGAACGGCGCGAGCAGATGCGGCTCGAAGAAGAAGCCTCGCGCGGGCGTCTGCACCCACAGCTGGCAGCCGACGCGCCGCAGCTCCTTCGCGAATGCGCGCTGGGCGTCGAGCGAGCCGACGTGCTCGATCACCGAATTCGAGAATGCGATGTCGAAGCTCTGGTCCGGGAAGTCGAGCCGCGTACCGCTGCCGCGAACGCGAGTGAAGCGGCCTCCAAGGCTGCTGTCCGCGATCGGCTCGGTGTTGAGCAGCGTGATCGGAAACGCCGCCCCGATCAGCTCCCAATTGAAGGGCGTGCCGCCAACGTCGAGCAGCGTTGTCTGCGCCGTGGGTTGGAACGTCGCCATGAAGCGCTGCATGCGGCGCCGCCGGAATCCGCGGATCAGCAGCTCGTAGACGCGGCGTATGTTCACGCCGCGGATTCCCCGCCATCCGCCGCAGCCGCAGCCGCAGCCGACGCCGAGCCCAAGGTCGAGGCCAAGGTCGAGGTCGAGTCCGAGCTCGACGACGGGGGCGCGTATTCGATCGAGAGGATCTCGAGCTGCGCGTTCCCGCTCGGCCGTCTCCAGGTCACGCTGTCGCCGACCCGCGCGCGCATCAGCGCGCTCGCGAGCGGCGACACCCAGCTGACCTTTCCCGCCGCCGCGTCCGCCTCGTCCTCGCCGACGATCACATACACACGCTCTTCCCCCGCGTCGTCGCTCACGCGAACGCGCGCGCCGAACGCGACCTCGTCGCGCGGCTGCTCGGCGAGATCCACGGGGATGGCCCGCTCGATGCGAAGCTTCACGTAGCGGAGGTTGCGATCGATCCGGCGCAACGCGGCGTCCCGGCCGATTCCCTGCTGCGATTCGGCCGCGGCCACGCGCTGCGCGACCAGGCTCGCGAGGCGGCGCTCGAGCGCGGCCAGGCCCTGTGGAGTCACGTAGTTCGGATGCTCGCTCTGCGGGCGCTCGGGAAGCTCCGCCTGCGACTCGCTCTGCGCGTCCTCGTTGACGAAGGCTCGACTCACGCGCGGCTCCCTGCGCGGCTCCGCAGCGTCGCGGCCCGCCGCTATTTCCATCATTCCATTAGACGAGACGGGTACTTAGCGGCTCGAGTATAGCGCCGCAGCGCGAATGCGACGCGGCCGCCGCTCGCCGCCGCCAGGGTTCGATACACTCGCGCGGCGCCCGGGGTGGGCGGTTGGAATCGATCCGCTGCTGCCGCATCGATACACCCGCTCGCCCCGACGCCGCGGCCGATGGAGGATTCCGAGCATGCCCGTTCCCGTGTCGCAGATGGCGACGGTCGCGCTGTACCTCGCCAAGCAGAAGCTCAAGGGGCGCAAGCGCTACCCGCTCGCGCTGATGCTCGAGCCGCTCTATCGCTGCAACCTCGCCTGCGCGGGCTGCGGCAAGATCCAGTACCCCTCGAACATCCTCAAGACCCACCTCTCGTACGAGGAGTGCATGCGCGCGGTCGACGAATGTCCCGCGCCCGTCGTGAGCATTCCGGGCGGCGAGCCGCTGCTCCACCCCGAGATCGACCGCATCGTGCGCGGCCTCGTCGAGCGCAGGAAGTACATCTACCTGTGCACCAATGCCCTGCTGCTCGAGGAAAAGCTCGATCTGTTCCAGCCGAGCAAGTACCTGAGCTTCAGCGTACACATGGACGGCCTCGAGGAAGAGCACGACGTCTCGGTGTGTCGCGAGGGAACCTACCGGACCGCGCGCGCGGCGATCGAGGCAGCGCTGCGCCGCGGCTTCCGCGTCACCACGAACACCACCCTGTTCGATGGCGCCGATCCGAAACGCACGCAGGAGTTCTTCGACGAGATGATGCGGCTCGGCGTCGAGGGCATGATGGTCTCGCCCGGCTACAGCTACCAGAAGGCGCCCGACCAGCAGCACTTCCTGCCGCGCGAGCGGACCCAGCAGCTGTTCCGCAGGATCCTGCACGGCAAGAACGGGCGCTGGCGGTTCAACCAGAGCGCGCTGTTCCTCGAGTTCCTCGCGGGCGGACGCGACTACGACTGCACGCCGTGGGGCAACCCGACCTTCAGCGTATTCGGCTGGCAGAAGCCGTGTTACCTGCTCCAGGACGGCTACGCGAAGAGCTTCGACGCGCTGATGACCGAAACGAGCTGGGAGAGCTACGGGCCCAAGAGCGGCAACCCGCGCTGCCGCGACTGCATGGTCCACAGCGGCTTCGAAGCGAGCGCGGTCGAGGAGATCTTCTCGTCGCTGCGCGGCTTTGCGGCGATGCTGCGCGCAGCGCTGTTCGGTCCGGCGATCCCCGAGCCGGGCCCCGAGCTCGGCGCATCGGCGCAGCAGGAGCCGGACGCGCTGCTGCAGATCTCGTCGCAGCTCGACGCTGCGCGCGTCGATGCGGAGCCGAGCGCGCCCACGCTCGGTTGGTCGGCGCCGGCGAGCCCCGAGTCGCTTCGCGTGGCGTTCGAGTACCGCGGGGACGTGACGCTGCTGCTGGAGGACGACAGC
>DASPGF010000393.1:0-2053 GCA_035620755.1 Myxococcota bacterium | reverse complement strand
GCAGCGGAAACATGATGCCTGCGAGAACCACGACCCTCGCGGGCCAGGGAGAGCGGCGCGTTGCATCGTCCCTTGCTGCAGCCATCCAACCATCTCCTCGAGAGCCATGCCCTGCCGGGCGCACTCTGCCGGAGGCTCACCCATCCCGGAGCCACGCTCGAAAGTCCCAGACCCCTGTGGTCCTCGGAAATCCGTATCGGTAGACGCCAATTCGGGCTTTACCCGCAACGCGAACATAATCCGCAGCCGGCGCGTACATTTGCGGCAGCTCTGGAGACTGCGTGGCGATCCCGCATCGGTGCACCGCGAAGCGGATTGCGCAGCGCGGAACCGCGTTGGCCGATTCTCCCCGCGCAACGGCTGCGCCCATGCACCGCAGCTGCGCAACTCTGCGGCAAGCGGGCCCGCAACTCCGCGGATCCGCGAGCTCCCGCAGCGGCCGGATCGGGGGCATGGCAATTGCACCACTGCAGCGCCGTGATTCGAGAGCTCCGAGATCGCATCCGAGCGCGCGCCGCGCAGTCCGAGTTCGCGGAAAAGCTGCTCGAGATCGTGCAGCAGATCGAGGTGCACTTCGACGATCCCGAACGCGAGCAGCTGCTCGCGATGGTCGAGGAGGCGCTCGACCGCCACGTCGAGATCCGAGAAGCCGCACGCCGAACGCGCGAGGCGCTCGACCGCCTCCGCTTCGATCAACACATGCTGCTGCGGCTGTTCGATTTCCTCACCGCGAGCCCGGAGCGCGAGACCATCCACTGAGCAGCGCGTTCAGCTCGCGCCCGGTCCTGCGCGCGAGACCATCCACTGAGCGCGGCGAGCTCAGCTCGCGCCTGCTCCTTCTTCCTTCGCGATCAGCGCCTCGAAGCGCGCCTTGTCGGTCGCCTTCATGTGCGCGTCGACGGCGCGAACCTTCCCCGACTGGACGGCGGCGAACAGCGCATCGTCCATCGACTGCATGCCCTGCGCCTTTCCCGACTGGATCAGCGAATTGAGCATCGGGGTGTTGCCTTCGCGGATCACGTTCGCGAGACCGCTCGTCTTGAGCAGGATCTCGTGAACCGCGCAGCGGCCCTTGCCGTCGGCCGTGCGCAGCAGCAGCTGCGAGACCACGCCGGCGAGTGACTCCGACAGGCTCACGCGGATCTGGTTCTGCTCTTCCGCAGGAAACGCGTCGACGATCCGGTCGACGGTCTTGGTGGCGCTGTTGGTGTGCAGCGTTCCGAAGACGAGCATCCCCATCTCGGCTGCGGTGATCGCGAGCGCGATCGTCTCCATGTCGCGCATCTCGCCGACGAGCACGACGTCCGCATCCTGTCGGATCGATGCGCGCAGCGCCGGCGTGAAGCCGCGCGTGTGCGAGCCGACCTCGCGATGCGAGAGGATCGACTGCTGGTTCTGGTGCACGAACTCGACCGGATCCTCGATCGTGACGATGTGCCGCGAGTAGCTCCGGTTGATCTCGTTGATCACCGCGGCCAGCGTGGTGGACTTGCCCGAGCCGGTGGGTCCCGTGATCAGCACGAGCCCCTGGTTGAGATGGCAGAAGGAGCCGATCGCCGCGGGCAGCTTGAGATCCTCGAGGCTCAGGATCTCCTCGGGAATGATCCGGAACACCGCTCCCGCGCCCCGCTCCTGCACGAAGTAGTTGGCGCGAAAGCGCGCGACGCCCTCGAGGCCGTAGGCAAAGTCGAGATCGCCGCTCGCCTCGAACTTCGCCCAGTCGGATTCCGCCGCGATTTCGCGCACGAGCTCGCGCAGCGATGCGTCCGTGAGCACCGGCCAGCCCTCGACGGCGACGAGCTCGCCGTGGCTGCGCATGCGCGGTGCGATGCCCGCGGCGAGATGGAGATCCGAGCCCTTGTGCTGCTTCATGTGGCGCAGCATGTCGTCGATGTGTGCCATTCGGAGCCCCGTCAGCCGCCCAGACTCTTCGGATCGTCGCAGTTCCGCAGCGCTTCCTCGCGGCTGATCGCGCCCGCGTTGAGCAGCGCCTTGATCGAGTGATCGAGCAGGATCATGCCCTGCGCGGCGCCCGTCTGCAGAATCGAGTGGA
>DASPGF010000392.1:0-5252 GCA_035620755.1 Myxococcota bacterium | reverse complement strand
CGTGCATCCATCGCACCGGGATCGCCGCTCAGCAACGCGAGCGCGGTCGCGCTCTCCTCGCTCAGGCGCCCCGCGTGCGCGAAGCGCGAGCGTTCCGCGCGCAGCGCTTCGAGCTCCGCCGCGTCGAGCCGCGCAGCGTCGATCTCCGCGATCTGGAAGCGCAGGAAATCGCGGCGCCGATCGCGCTCGAGCGCGGCCGCGCGCAGCGCCGCGAGCTCCTCGTCGAGCGCGCGCAGCTTCGCGTAGCCCGAGGCGACCTCCGCGCGAAGCGGCAGCAGACCCGCCGACGCGTCGAGCAGCCGACCGTGGAACTCCGCTCGCAGCAGCGACTGCGTGTCGTGCTGGCTCGAGATCTCGATGCGCCCCGCGAACAGCTCGGCGAGCACTGCGGTCGGCATCAGCTGCCCCGCGACGCGCGCGCGGCTCCGCGAGCCGCGCTGGACGCTGCGCTGCACGACGAGCTCGTGCTCGTCCGCCGCGAGCCCGAGCGCCTCGAGGCTCGATTCGAGATCCGGCAGCCGATCGGTGCGGAAGATCGCCTCGACGACG
Source organism: Myxococcota bacterium (assembly GCA_035620755.1). Classification (GTDB taxonomy): domain Bacteria; phylum Myxococcota_A; class UBA9160; order UBA9160; family SMWR01; genus JACZVU01. Next base: position 4,703 of record DASPGF010000392.1, on the reverse strand, counting down.
GCCTCGTCGCAGCCCGCGCGCACGATCTCGGGCGACGCACGCGAGCCCGCGAGCAGCGCGAGCGCGCCGAGCACGATCGACTTGCCCGCTCCGGTCTCACCCGTGAGCACGTTGAGCCCCGGGCCGAACTCGATCTCTTCGCGCTCGACGATCGCGAGGTTCGAGATTCGCAGTGTCTCGATCAACGCGCACCCCAGCGCAGCTTGCTGCGCATCACCTCGAAGCGATTGCGGTTGGCGTGCACGAGCATGCGCAGCGGCGAGTCGGACGCGCGAACGCTCACGCGGTCGCCCTCGCGCAGGTCGCAGCCGACCTGCCCGTCGACGGTGAGATGCGCCTCGCCGCCGCGCATGTCGATCAGCTGGATCGCGATGCGGCACGATTCGGGCAGCACGAGCGGTCGCTGCGTGAGCGTGTGGGGACAGATCGGTGTCAGCACGATCGCGCCGATGCCGGGCAGCAGCAGCGGCCCCCCCGCCGAGAGCGAATACGCGGACGAGCCCGTCGGCGTCGCGGCGATCACGCCGTCGCCGTGATAGGTGGTGACCTCGGCGTCGTCCGCCCAGGCCTGCACGTCGATCATCCGCGAGAGCGCGGTACGCGCAATCACGGCATCGTTGAGCGCGAGGTAACGCCCGATCTCGGCGCCGCCGCGCTCGGCGACCACGTCGAGCCGCATGCGGGTCTCGATTCGCAACCCGTCGCTGAGCACGAGCTCGAGCGTCGCAAACAGCTCGTCGAGCCCGATCTCCGCCAGATAGCCGAGCGTTCCGAGATTCACGCCGAGGATCGGAACCGGGCGCTTGCCGATCGCGCGCGCAACCGCGAGCAGCGTGCCGTCGCCGCCGAGCGCGAGCATCACGTCGACGCGGTCGGCGAGCTCGCTGCGCGGCACGCCGGGCAGCCCCGAGGCCTTCGCAGCTTCCGGGCCGAGCAGCGCCTCGACGTCGCGCTCGCGAAGCCACTTGTCGATCTCGCGCACGAGCGCGCCGAGCTGGCTCTGGTCGGGCTTGAGCGATATTCCGATCGCGCGTACGGGCATGGCCACTCTCCGCGGGGCGCCGGGAACTATCCCACGTTGCTAGATTCCCCGCATGCCCCCCGACGACGCGCCGAGCCTGTTTTCGAGCGAAGCGCTCGTCGGCGGCCACCCGCCCGCGCAGGCCGCCGCCCGCGCGCCGCTCGCGGATCGCATGCGCCCGCAGACACTCGACGAGGTCGTCGGGCAGGATCATCTGGTCGCCGCAGGGGCCGCGCTGCGCTCGCTCGCGGAATCGAAGGCGCTGCCTTCGCTGATCCTCTGGGGCCCGCCCGGCTGCGGCAAGACGACGCTCGCGCGCCTGCTCGCGCAGCACGCGCGCGCGAGCTTCGAATCGCTCTCGGCCGTGATGGCCGGCGTGAAGGAGATCCGCGAGATCGTGGCTCGCGCGCGCCGCAGTGAGCGGCGCACGCTGCTGTTCCTCGACGAGCTGCACCGCCTCAACCGCGCGCAGCAGGATTCGCTGTTGCCCCACGTCGAAGCCGGAACCGTCACACTGATCGGTGCCACGACCGAGAACCCCTCCTTCGAAGTGAATGCGCCGCTGCTCTCGCGCTGTCGCGTGTTCACGCTGTCGCGCCTCGGCGAGGCGGACCTCGGCGCGGTCGTGCGGCGCGCCGCGACCGACGCAGTGCGCGGGCTCGGCCGGCTCGGCGTGGCGGTCGGCAACGAGGCGGTCGCCGCGCTCGCGCACGCCGCGGACGGAGACGCGCGCCGCGCGCTCGGCCTGCTCGAGGCGGCCACCGCGGTGCAGCTCCAAAGCGGCCCGCGCGGCAGCGCGCTCTCGCTCGCGGCGATCGAGCAGGCCGCGGGCCAGCGGCTGCTGCTCCACGACCGCGATCGCGAGGAGCACTACAACTGCGCGTCCGCGCTGATCAAGAGCCTGCGGGCGAGCGATCCCGACGCGGCGCTCTACTACGCGGCGCGCATGCTCGAAGCGGGCGACGATCCGCTGTTCGTGGCGCGCCGCCTGATCGTGTTCGCCGCCGAAGACATCGGAAACGCGGAGCCGCAGGCGCTCGGAATCGCGACCGCCGCGTTCCTCGCCACCGAGCGCATCGGCATGCCCGAAGCGCGCATCCCACTCGCCCAGGCGGTGACGTTTCTCGCCTGCGCGCCCAAGAGCAATGCATCGTATCTCGCGATCGACCGCGCGATCGATGCGGTGCGGACCCACGGCTCGCTGCCCGTGCCGCTGCACCTGCGCAACGCGCCGACACCGCTGATGAAGGGGCTCGGCTACGGCCGCGATTACGCGTACCCGCACGCGACACCAGGACAACTCGTCACCGCGCGCAACCTGCCCGAAGCGCTCGGCGACCCGGCTTTCTACGAGCCCACCGGCGCAGGCGACGAGGCCCCGATCGCGCAGCGCCTGGCCGATTGGCGCGCACGGCGCAGTGCGGCGCATCGCGGCGGCGGCGGAGGAAGCGGCGAGCCGTGAGCGCGGATCCGTTCGCGTTGAGCCGCCGTCCACTATAATCCGGCGAGCGGGACCAGCGCGCCCAACGGATCAACCAGCCCGGGGACGGAATGCCTGGAATGCCGAAAATCAAGATCGCGATCGCGGGAGTCGGAAACTGCGCGAGCTCGCTCGTACAGGGCATCGCGTACTACAGCGACAAGGCCGCCGCGGACGCGGTCGGCTTGATGCACTGGGAGATCGGCGGGTTCCGCCCCTGCGACATCGAGATCGTGGCGGCCTTCGACGTGGACGTGCGCAAGGTCGGAAAGGACGTCGCCGAAGCGATTCTCCAGCCGCCGAACTGCGCGACCGTCTTCTGCGACAGCGTTCCGAAGACCGGCGTGCAGGTGCGGATGGGCCGCATCCTCGACGGCGTCGCCGATCACATGTACGAGTACCCGGAGGCGCGAACCTTCCTGCCGTCGGACGAGCGCGAATCGACACAGCAGGACGTTACGCGCGTGCTCCAGCAGAGCGGCGCAGAGGTGCTGCTGAACTACCTGCCGGTGGGCTCCGAGCAGGCATCGCGCTTCTACGCGGAGAGCGCACTCGAGGCGGGCGTCGCGGTGGTGAACTGCATGCCGGTCTTCATCGCGAGCGACCCCGCGTTCGCAGCGCGCTTCGAGGAGCGCGGCATTCCGATCATCGGCGACGACATCAAGGCGCAGCTCGGCGCGACCATCACCCATCGCATGCTGACGGATCTGTTCCGGCGCCGCGGCGTGAAGCTCGAGCGCACCTACCAGCTCAACACGGGCGGGAACACCGACTTCCTCAACATGCTCAACCGCAGCCGGCTCGCGTCGAAAAAGGTGTCGAAGACCGAGGCCGTGCAGTCGGTCTCCGCGGAGCGAATCGCGGACGACAACATCCACATCGGCCCGAGCGACTACGTACCCTGGCAGAACGACAACAAGGTGTGCTTCCTGCGCATGGAGGGGAAGCTGTTCGGAGACGTGCCGATGAACCTCGAGCTGCGGCTCTCGGTGGACGATTCGCCGAACTCGGCGGGCTGCGCGATCGATGCGATCCGCTGCGCGAAGCTCGCGCAGCTGCGAGGCCTCGGCGGCGCGCTCAAATCGCCGTCCGCGTACTTCATGAAGCATCCGCCCGAGCAGTTTCCCGACAGCGAGGCGTACGAGATGCTCGAGGCGTTCATCGCGGGCAAGCGCGAGAGCTGAACGGTCCGCGGCTTCACGCGCCGGGGCTCGTCGTTTCGCGATGCGCTGCGCCGCAGCGCTGGGCGTGAAGCGCGGCGCCAGACCGCGGCGCGTCAACCGCATCACCGACGCGTAGCAGCAGCGACGCTCAGCGCGCGTAGACCCGCCAGCGGCTCGCGTCGCTGCCGAGCAGCGCGCCGATCGCGACGCGCTCGACGCCCGCAGCGCCGATTGCGTGCCGCGCGATCTCGCGCGCAGCCGCGAGCTCGGCCGCCGATTCGACCTTGTTGATCAGGATCGCCGCGCGCCGCGCCGCCGAAGCATTCTTCAAGCCGCCCTCGCGCGACGTGAGCAGTCGAGCGAGCGCAAGCGGCGTCAGGTGCTGCGCGGGATCGAGCCCCGTGAGCGCGCTCACGCGTTCGGGGCGATGCGCGATCTCGCCGATCGGCTTGCCGAGCGCATCGATGCCGACGACGATCACGAGCAGCGTCGTGCCGACCGGAATCACGGGCTCGTGCTCGGCGGGCGCCTTCACGGGTCGCATGCGCGAGCCGTCGGCTTCGACGATCACCCAGTCGACGCGCGGGTGCGCGAGCAGCTCCGCGGGAAGATCGGCCGGCACACCGAGCGCGCGCTCGCCGTCGATGCGCCCGACCACGAGCAGCGCCGAATCGAACGCATCCAGCCGTGCGCGCCAGTCGTCGTCGAGCGTGCAGACTTCGGCAGCGCGGCTCCTCTGCGCGGCGAAGATGCGCGTGGTGGTGGTCATCACGCCGCGCCCGGGAAGATGCTGCGCGAGCGCGAACAGCAGGCTCGTCTTGCCGCCGCCGCCGACGATCGCGACGAGCTCGCCGCGCGGGGCGAGCCCGAGCGCTGCGGCGACGTCCGCGGCTTCATGCTGCTCGCTCATTCGCCACTCCGCAGCCGGCCACTCGCTGGCCGCGCCCCGCGCAGCCGGTCATTTGCGCACCGGACAACGCGGCAGCCGGGCGCGACGAACCACGCCACGCCGCAGCCGCGATTCGGCACACCGGGTTCG
>DASPGF010000391.1:0-4661 GCA_035620755.1 Myxococcota bacterium | reverse complement strand
TGGCGCGGCTCAGGCGTCCTCGGGCTCGGCCTTCATGCGCCGGATCTCGTCCTCGATCAGCGTTTCGGCCATGCGCGGAATGACCTCCCACGCGATCGATTCGACGCGCTCCACCGACTGGCGCACGATCGCCTCGGTGAGATCGCCGAAAGATTCCCAGGCGATCTTCTCGAGCGTCTCGTGGAGCTGCTGGCGCAGCTCGGGTCCGACGCGCGCGATCAGCGCGTCCACGGCCTCCGCTGCACGCGGCGCTCGCGCGGTGATCGCGCGCGCGCTCGCGGGCTCGGCGGCGCGCGCGGGGGCGCGCTCGACCGCGGGCCTCGTGCCCTCGACGCTGACCGCGACGTCCACGCGCTGCGGCTTGGCGAAGTTCACGAAAACCGGGTCGTCGCCGACCACGGTCGTCAGGTCGCCGAGCGCGGCCGCAGCCGGCTCGCCGAGCGGAATCGGGTCCGTATCGCGAAGCGCGTCTCGCGCGATCACGGTCGCCTCGGCTTCATCGCGCCGCCTCGCCTCCGTCCAGTCCTGTTGAGGAGCGCGTTGAGGCGCGCGCTGGGCATCGAGCTGCGGCGCGCTCGTGCCGAACGAGGAGCCGAGATCCGAAGAAGACACGTCGTAGCCCGATGCGCCGAGCGGATCGATCACCGTGGCCTGGGCGAGGTCGTCGTCGCCCACCTGGGGCATCAGGTCGAGCTCGGCGAGCGGGTCCGTCGACTCGGCGGCCTCGCCCGCGAACGCGAAGTCGAACGGCTGGTCGCCGCTGCGGCTCGCGTCGGGCGCGAGCGAGTCGTCGAGGCTGTCGCCGAGATCCGCGAGCGGCGCAGCCGCGTGCGGCGCGTCGAGCGGCGCCCGCTGCGACGCCGAGGTGCTCGCGGCTCGCGCAGCGCGGGTGTCCGGGCGCGCGGCTTGTGCGCCCGCAGCGCGACCCGAGCTCGCGCGCGGATCTTCACGTTCGGACTCGTCCGCAAACGCGATGCCGCTGTCGAAGCCCTGGAAGTCGAGATCGTCGGCGGCCGCATCTGCGAGCAACGCAGGCGCGACGTCCGCGGCAGCGACCTCGTCGTCGAAGAAGTCGAACGCGTCGTCCGCGGCGCTCTGCGAGCCGCGCGCGCCCTGGGGCTCGGCGCGCGCTGCAGCGGGCGGCTTGCGCGGAGCCGACTCGATCAGGCGGCGAACCTCCGCGACGAGCGACGCCGCTTCGAACGGCTTCGAGATGTGGCCCGACGAGCCCACGGCCCGCGCGCGTGCCTCGTCGAAGGCCTCGAAGGTGCCCGTGAGGAGCAACACGGGGATGTGAGCAAGCTCGGGATCCTTGCGGATCGCGTCGCAGACCTCGTAGCCGTTCTTGCCGGGCATCACGACGTCCGCGAGCACGATGTCGGGCCGGATCTCGCGCGCCTTCGCGATCGCGGCGTCGCCGTTGTCGACCGAGACGACCGTCGCGTCTTCGCTCGCGAAGCTGATGCCGACGACCTTCTGGATCGTCACGCTGTCGTCGGCCAGTAGAATCGTCTTCGGCATGGTCCCCCCCAAAGGGCGCGCGGGCCGCGCAGGACGACGCGCGCGGGCGGGTCATCCTCGAGATGTAGTATCGACGGCGGATTCGCCGGAATTGAATGGTTTTTGCCCGAGCGGCGGGCCGGCCGCGCCCGTCGCCGCATCAAGGCCTCGCCGCCTCCGTCCGATGAATGCCTGCGAGAGTATTCCGCCTCGGGCGGCGCGAGTCGACCCGCGCTGCCGCTCGCAGCGACCGAGGGCCCTCAGCGCCAATGCTGCTTCGATCTGCCGCCCGCAGCGACGTCGGCTCCCGCCGGCGAGTCAACGAGGACTGCTACGCGATCGCGGCGGAGTTCGGCTATTTCGTGGTCGCGGACGGGATGGGCGGCCACCAGGCCGGCCAGCTCGCGAGCCGGCTCGCCGCCGAGGCCGCGGTGGCGGCGCTCGAGGCGCTGCAGGGATCGGCGGCGACGCTCACCGAGAAGCTGCGCTGCACGGTGGCCGCGGCCAATCGCGAGATCTACGTCGCCGCGCAGACCAAGCCCGAGTATGCGGGTATGGGCACCACGCTGGTCTCGCTGCTCGCCGCGGAGGGGCGCATCGCGCTCGCGCACGTCGGTGACAGCCGCGGCTATCTGATCCGCGGCGGCCGCATCCGGCAGCTCACCGACGATCACTCGGTGGTCGGCGAGCTGGTGCGCCGGCGCGAGATCACGGCGCTCGCGGCGCGCGAGCATCCGCATCGGCATGTCCTCACGCGCGCGATCGGCGTGCGTCGCGAAGTGGCTCCCGATCTCGCGGAGCTGACCTCCTCGCCGGGGGATCTCTTCGTGCTGTGCTCCGACGGCCTGACCGGTCTCGTGCACGACGAGGAGATCGCCGAGATCGCGAGCGCGGCGCCGGATCTCGATCTCGCGTGCGGTCGACTCGTCGATCTCGCGAACGAGCGCGGCGGGGACGACAACATCACCGTCATCCTCGTGCGCAACGAGAAGCAGAGCGATTGAACCAGCCCGGCCAACCGGGCCCCGGCTCGTGGCGCTTCGTTGGTCGACAGCGGAACGGCTCGGGCTAGCGATCCAGCATCCCCTTGAGCTTCGAGCGCAGCCGCAGCACCGACTTGGTGTGGATCTGGCAGACGCGCGACTCGGTGATGCCGAGGATCGAGCCGATCTCCTTCATGTTGAGATCTTCGTAGTAGTAGAGCGAGATCACGAGGCGCTCCTTCTCGGGGAGCGTTCCGATCATGTCCGCGATCACCTGCTTGCTCTCGGCGACCTTGAGCGATGCGAACGGATTCTCGGAGTTCACGTCCTCGACGATGTCGGAGTAGGTTCCGGTGCGATCGCCGTCGGAGTTGGTGCCGCGGATCTCCTCGAGGTTCACCAGCGAGATGCCGCGCACCTGATTGATGAGCTCGTAGAACTTGTCGATCTGGATGCCGAGCGAATCCGCGACCTCGTCTTCGCTCGCGGTGCGCCCGAGCCGCTGCTCGACCTCGCCGTAGGCGCGCTCGAGGCGTCGGCTCTTCTGGCGGACGCTGCGCGGCACCCAGTCGAGCGAGCGCAGCTGGTCGAGGATCGCGCCCTTGATGCGGAACTCGGCGTAGGTCTTGAACTTGCAGTTCTTGTCGGGGTCGTACTTGTCGATCGCGTCCATCAGCCCGATCACGCCCGTGTTGTGCAGATCGTCGAGGTCGATGTGCGAAGGCAGCCGCACCGCGATGCGATTGACGATGTAGCGGATCAGCGGCGTGTGCTCGAGCACGATCTGCTCCTTGAGCATGGGCGGAATCTCGGAGTTCTGTTCCTTGGCCTCTCTGAGCAGACCTTCCATGAGCGATTTCCTCTCGTGGTCGAGATGCGAGTCGGGCGGATCCCCGCGCTGGTCGGACATTCGGGGCGCCTCGTGCCGGTTGGCTGCGCGGAGAAGCACGGGCTGTGCCAAGCGTGGCGAGGAGGCGGACTGGCGAGTGCCGTTCGGCGCAGCCGCGGCGCGCCCGATGCGCGCGTCGCCGCGCTAGGCTCGTGATTCCTCGCGCATTTTGGGGCGCACGCGCGAGCCTGGGCGCGCGCTGGAGATAGGGCGATCCGCTGCCGCCGCGGGCTGCAGCGGCGAGCGCTCGCGCGCAACAGCGTCGGGGTCTCGACGCTTCTCGCGCAAAAGGGTTACGAAACCGTCAGCGTGTTGCGCGCGGGTGACTCGCTGCGCGCGTGTAGATCGCGCAACCCGCTCGGCCAACTGGGCCCCGGCTCGTGGCGCTGCGTCGGTCGAAAGCGGAACTGCCCGGGCTAATGCGCGCGCCGCGGGTCGACGGCGTCGCGGGCGCCTGCCGCCGCGCCGGGCTTTGCGAACTCCGCGCGCTCGCGCACCCGCAGGCCGTCGCGGGCGCGTTCGGGGTCGCTCGCCCCGTGGTCGAAGCGGACGCCCTTCTTCTTCATCTTCTCGAGCATCGTGGTGCGATTCATCTGGATCAGCTGCGCGGCGCGATTCTTGTTGCCGTGCGTGATCTCGAGCGCCTGGCGGATCAGGTCCGACTCGAACTGATCGACGACCTCGCGGAAGCTCAAGCCCTGGGGCGGAATCTGCGGCGCGTTCGGAAGCGGCGGGCTGGCTCGCTGCAGCGACTTCGGCAGGTCGTGGGCGTCGATCTTGCCGCCGGAGCAGAGCGTCACGAGCCGCTCGACGAGGTTCTCGAGCTCGCGGACGTTGCCCGGCCAGTCGAACTCCGCGAGCCGCTCGAGCGCATCTTCGGAGAATTCGACGCTGCGGTCGCCGCGCCCGTTGTTGGCGATGCTCAGGAAATGTTGCGCGAGCAGCGGGATGTCGTCGCGGCGCTCGCGCAGCGGCGGCACCACGATCGGGATCACGTTGAGCCGGTAGTAGAGATCCTCGCGGAAGCGCCGCTGCGCGATCGCGTCCTCGAGATCCTGGTTGGTCGCGGCGATCACGCGGACGTCTACGCTCTGCGTCTTCGACGAGCCCACGGGCTCGAAGCTGCGGTCCTGGAGCACGCGCAGCAGCTTCACCTGCAGGGTCGGGCTCATGTCGCCGATCTCGTCGAGGAAGATCGTCCCCTCGTGGGCGACCGAGAAGCGGCCTTCGCGGTTCGTGACGGCGTTGGTGAATGCGCCGCGCACGTGCCCGAACAGCTCCGACTCGAG
>DASPGF010000390.1:0-3884 GCA_035620755.1 Myxococcota bacterium | reverse complement strand
GAAGCTTCGCGAGCAGCGCCGCGCGCGGGAGCGCGGGAACGATCACCCAGTCGAAGCAGCCATCGTCGACGCGCGCGCCTGGCGCGATGCGCATGCCACCGCCGAAGCACGGGCCGTTGGCGACCGCGGCCAGACACACCTCGCCCTCGAAGACGCGCTGCCCGTCCGCGCTGATTGCGACGCGCGCGCCGCGATGCCCCAGCACGCCGCGCAGCGCGGCGAGCGCGTAGGCGAGACGACCGCCCGGACAACTACGCCCGCGCCTCACGCGGTCGGACTTGCGCCCGCGGTTCACGCGATCGGCGACCTCGGCGCTCAGGCCGAGGCTCGCGACGTTCGCGAAGTACGCGGTCGCGCTCGCTCCATCGCCGCGGCGGTAGATGACGCGGCCCGCGTCGACGCGCCGCGTGCGGCCCGCCGCGAGCGCCTCGATCGCGCGATCGAGCGCGCGCGCCGCGCCGAGCCCGCGGCCGAAGTCCGAGGCGGAGCCGAGCGGCAGCAGCCCGATCGCCGCGTAATCGCCGAGCCCCGCGCCGAGCAGGCCCGTCACGACCTCGCTCAGCGTGCCGTCGCCGCCCGCGACGATCACGCGCTCGACCCCCGCCCGCACGCCCTCGCGAGCGAGGCGCTCCGCGTCGCGCGGCGCGCGCGTGCACGCGACCTCGAGCGGCCCGAGCGCGCTGCGCAGGCGCGCCTCGAGCGCCGCGAGCCGGCGCGCCGTGGCGCGGTTGCGGCTCGCGGGGTTGGCGATCAGCAGCGTGCGCGCGGGCATGCGCGCAGGGTAGGCGATTGATCGCGCGCGAGCGGCGCGGCCGCGCGCCGACGCGCGGGCGTCACAGCTGCCGGCGCAGCAGGTTCAACGCCGAGCCCGCCGCAAACCAGGCGATCTGGTCGCGGTTGAGGCTGTGCAGCGCGGAGACCAACTCCTCGGATCCGTCGTCGTGATGGAAGACCACGCTCAGCCGGCTGCCGGGCGCGAGCTGCGACAGCCCGCGGATGCTCACGCGATCGGTCTCGCGCGCCTTCGCGTAATCGCCAGGATCCTCGAAGCGCAGCGGCAGCACGCCCTGCTTCTTGAGATTCGACTCGTGGATGCGCGCGAAGCTCCGCACGATCACGGCCGCGCAGCCGAGCCAGCGCGGCGACATCGCGGCGTGCTCGCGGCTCGACCCTTCGCCGTAGTTCTCGTCGCCGATCGCGACCCAGCGCAAGCCCGCGCTCTTGTAGTGCCGCGCGATCGCCGCGTAGCCGACGCCGCGCGCGAGAGAGAGCTGATCGAGCCCCCGGCCCGTCTCCTGCGTGAAGGCGTTGACGGCGCCGCTGAACAGGTTGTCGCTGATGCGGTCGAGGTGCCCGCGGAAGCGCAGCCATACACCAGCGGGTGAAATGTGATCCGTGGTGCACTTGCCCGCGGCCTTGACGAGCAGCGCGAGCTTCTCGAAGTCGCGGCCGTCCCACGCGGGAAACGGCTCGAGGCGCTGCAGGCGCTCGCTCGCGGGCGCGATCACCACCTCGATTCCCGATCGCTGCGCGGGCGGCTCCTGGTAGCCTGCGCGGCTCGGCACGAAGCCGCGCCCCGGCACTTCGGGCGCGGGCGCGGGCGCAGCGAGCGCGAAGCGCGTCCCATCCGGCGCCTCGATCTCGTCGCGCAGCGGATCGAACGAGAGATGCCCCGCGAGCGCGTACGCGATCGCGATCTCCGGGCTCGCGATGAAGGAAAGCGTCTCGGCGCGGCCGTCGTTGCGCCGCCGGAAATTGCGATTGTACGAGCTGATGATCGAGTTCGACTGGCCCTCGGGCACGTCTTCGCGCTTCCACTGCCCGATGCACGGGCCGCACGCGTTGGCGAGCACGGTCGCGCCGATCGCTTCGAGATCCGCGAGCTGGCCGTCGCGCGCGATCGTCAGGTGGATCTGCTCCGATCCCGGTGTCACCCAGAGCGCCGTCTTCGCGCGCGCGCCGCGCCGCGCGGCCTGGCGCGCGAGATCCGCCGCGCGCTCGAGATCCTCGTAGGAGGAATTCGTGCAGCTTCCGATCAGCGCGGCCGAGATCGCATCCGGATAGCCGTGCTCGGCGACGTCGGCGGCCATGCGCGACACGGGCCGCGCGAGATCGGGCGTGTGCGGGCCCACGACGTGGGGCTCGAGCGTCGAGAGATCGATCTCGATGATCTCGTCGAAGAACGCAGCGGGATCCTGCGCGACCTCGGGGTCCGCGCGCAGCAGCTCCGCGCGCTCGTTCGCGAGATCCGCGAGCTCTTCGCGACCCGTGGCCTTGAAGTAGGTCGCCATGCGCTCGTCGTAGGGAAAGATCGAGGTGGTGGCGCCGATCTCGGCGCCCATGTTCGCGATCGTGCCCTTGCCGGTGCAGCTGATCGATGCGGTGCCGGGACCGAAGTACTCGATCACGCGATTGGTGCCGCCCTTGACGGTGAGCGTCTCGCAGACCTTGAGGATCACGTCCTTTGGCGCGGTCCAGCCCGAGAGCTGGCCCGTGAGATGTACACCGACGAGGTTCGGATACAGGATTTCCCAGGGAAGGCCCGCCATCACGTCGACGGCGTCGGCCCCGCCGACGCCGCACGCGAACATGCCGAGCCCACCCGCGTTCGGCGTGTGCGAGTCCGTGCCGATCATCATGCCGCCCGGAAACGCGTAGTTCTCGAGCACGACCTGGTGGATGATGCCCGCGCCGGGCCCCCAGAAGCCGATGCCGTAGCGCGCCGAGCAGCTGCCGAGGAACTCGTAGACCTCGCGGTTGACGTCGTTCGCGAGCGCGAGATCGCCGGCCGCTCCGATGTGGGCCTGGATCAGGTGGTCGCAGTGCACCGTGGTCGGAACCGCGGTCGAGTCCCTGCCCGCGAGCATGAACTGCAGCAGCGCCATCTGCGCGGTCGCGTCCTGCATCGCGACGCGGTCGGGCAGCGTGGCGACGTAGCTCTGGCCCGCGACGAGCTCCTCGCGCTCGGGGTCGGCGAGGTGGCCGAGGAACACCTTCTCCGCATAGGTGAGCGGGCGCTTCAGGCGCCGGCGCAGAATCGCGAGGTTTCGCTCGAGGCGATCGTAGACGGCGCGCACCAGCGCGGCCGTCGTCTCGATCGGGGGCGTGATCGGGGGCATCGCTCCTCCTGCGCGCGATCGCGGGGCGAGCTTAGCAGCCGAGCTCGGCGAGCAGGTGCGCGGACGCGCGCGACGCCTTGCGAAAATCGTCGAGGTCGAGGCTCTCGTTCTCGCCGTGCGCGTTGCACGCGGGATCCTCGAGCCCGAGCAGCAGCGAGGGGATCCCGCCCAGCACGCTGCTGAACGGTCCGACGAACGGAATCGAGCCGCCGCAGCCGATCTCCACCGATTCGCGGCCGAAGCCCGCCGCGAGCGCGCGGCGCGCCGCGTCGAACGCGCGGCCGTCGCTTGCGGTCCGCCAGCCCGGCGTCGCCGTCTTGCGCTCGAGCTCGAGCGTCGCGCCGTGCGGCGGGTCGGCGCCGAGGAACTCGAGCAACAGCCGCGCGGCGCGCTCGGCGTCCTGTCCGGGCGCCAGGCGCAGCCCGACCCGCGCCTGCGCCTCGGCGATCAGCTGGTTGGCGGCGCTCGCGAGCGGCATGGCCTCGAGGGCCGTCACCGCGAGCGCGGGGCGGCGCCACAGCCTCTCGTACACCGACAGGCGTCGATCGCCTGCGAGGCGCGCTCCGTTCAGCATGCCCGCGTCGCGGCGGAACGCGCGCTCGTCGAACGGCAGCGCCTCGAGCGCGGCGCGCTCGGCCGCGCCGAGCGGCGGAACGTCGTCGAGCAGGCCGGGAACCGCGATCTCGCCCGCGTCGTCGACGAGCCGCGACAGCAGCTTGGCGAGCGCGGTGGCGGCGTCGGGCACCGGACCTCCCCACATGCCGC
>DASPGF010000389.1:0-7865 GCA_035620755.1 Myxococcota bacterium | reverse complement strand
ACCGAGCTCCCTCGGACCCCCCGAGGGGAAGTCCGACGCCGAGACGCCATCCTCCGAGGAACACCGGAAGACCGATACCCACGCGATCCGCGGCAGCCCCCAAGCGGGCGATCCGAGGCCGCGGATCCGACGGACCCGAGCACAGCGCGCTGAGAGACGCCTTCGAGAGACCGAGCCCGAGTTCAGCACGGCGAGTTGGACCAACCGGCGGGGTGTTCAGATGGGTCGCAGCAGAGTCCTGGCGCTGATCGCGATCGCCGCAGCCTCGCTCTCGGGCGACCGCGAGCGGAGCCTCGAGCCGGCTGCACCGCTCGAGCGGGCGACGCCAAGCGCCGAAGCCGCTCGTTTCGACGAGGCGCAGCTGATGCGCTTCCTCGACGCGGCGAACGCCGCGCTCTCGCCGAGCGAAGTCGAGCGCATCGCGAAGGCGGTGATGCGCTACAGCGCCAAGTACGCGCTCGATCCGTTGCTCGTCACCCAGGTGCTCTGGGTCGAGAGCAACGCGCGGCCGTGGGTGCGCAGCCCGCTCGGCGCGATCGGTCTGATGCAGGTGATGCCCGAGGTCGCCGCGCCGCTCGAGCTCGCGGGCAATCTCGCGGCGATCGAGACCAACATCGAGGCGGGCTGCTGGATCCTCGCCGACAACATCCGCCGGCTGGGCGAGGAGGACGGCATCTCGGCCTACTTCTGGGGATCCGACATCCGCAGCGTCGCGTATCTCGACCGCGTCCGGAAGGCGCGCGCGACGGTGCGCGGCGCATCCGAGTCTTGAGCCAGCCCCTCACGCACCCCGCTCGCGCCGAGGCGCGCGTCACCGAGTCGATCCCCGGTCCGATCCGCCGCAGCGAGTCGCACTTCGAGGCAGCGAGCGGACAGCCGCTGTTTCGACGCTCGTGGATGCCGCGCGGCGCGGACCGGATCATCGCGCTCGTACACGGCTACGCGGAGCACAGCGGCCGCTACGAGCGCACCGCGACCGACCTCGCGCGCGCGGGCTTCGAGGTCCACGCCTACGATCAGCGCGGCCACGGCCGCTCGAGCGGCGCGCGCTGTCACGTGCGGCGCTTCGCGCAGCTGCTCGACGACCTCGAGCGATTCGTCGCGCTGCTGCGCGCCGAGCGGCCCGCGCTGCCGATCGCCGTGGTCGGACACAGCATGGGCGGGCTGCTGGTCGCCGCCTACGCAAGCCAACGCAACCCCGACGTCGCGGCGGTCGCCTCCTCGGGCGCCGCGCTCGCGCTGCCCGAGGGCTTTTCGCGCGCGCGCGCGGCCGCGATCCGCGGCGCGCGTTGGCTGCTGCCGCGGCTCTCGCTCGCGAACGGGCTCGATCCGGATGCGCTCTCGCGCGATCCCGAGGTCGTGCGCGCCTACCTCGAGGATCCGCTCGTCGAGCGGCGCTTCACGCTCGCGCTCGCCGGCGAGATGCTCGCCGCGATCGAGCGCACCGCGCGCGCGGCTGCGGCCGTGCGGCTGCCGATGCTTCTGATGCACGGCGAGGCCGACACGATCTGTCCGGTCGCAGGGAGCCGACACTTCTTCGAGCAGCTCGACGCCGGCCAGGCGCGGCTGCGAACCTATCCCGGGTTGCGGCACGAGATCTTCAACGAGCCGGAGCGCGATGCCGTGCTCGGCGACCTCGTCAGCTGGATTCGCGAGCTCGGCTAACGCCAGCATGGCCAACTGGGCCCCGGCCAGCGGCGGATCACTCAATCGACAGCGGAGCTGCCCGGGCTAGCTTCGGAGCGGGCTGGAGGAGCGATGGCGGGTAGACTTTCGCACGTCGATGCGGGTGGGCGCGCGCAGATGGTGAGCGTCGCCGACAAGCCCGTGACCCATCGCGTGTGCGTCGCTCGCGGTGAGGTGCACATGGCCGCGGAGACGCTCGCCTGCATCGCGGAGGGGCGGGTCGCGAAGGGGGACGTGCTGCTCACTGCGCGCCTCGCGGGAATCCAGGCCGCGAAGCGCACCGACGAATGGATCCCGCTCTGCCACTCGCTGCCGCTCGACGTCGTCGAGATCGAGCTCGAGCCCGATCCCAGCGCGAGCTGCGTGCGCATCGAGGCCCGCGTCGAGGCTCACGCGCGCACGGGCGTCGAGATGGAGGCGCTCGTGGCGGTCTCCGCCGCGGGCCTCGCGATCTACGACATGTGCAAGGCGATCGATCGCGCCATTGCGATCGGCGGCATCGAGCTCGTCCACAAGAGCGGCGGCAAGAGTGGAGACTGGCAGCGCCCCGCGAGCTCGACATCGGCCGCGGACCCCTCCGGGGGGTGACGCGACTTGGGCCGTGCCGACGACAATTCGCGCGAACCCAACCCGCAGGATCGGTGTCGTACCCCCGCGATGACGGCTGCCGGCTGCGGAGCGCTGGAAGCAACCGCCGGGACCTCGGTGCGAGCCGGGGAGTACCTGGAGGTCGACCCCGACGGCGATCTCGTGAGCCGCTGGAAGGCCGGCGACGACAGCGCGTTCGAGAGCCTGGTGCGGCGCCATCAATCGCGTGTGTTCGGCCTGCTCGTGCGCATGCTCGGCAGCCGTGAAGAGGCCGAGGACGTCGCGCAAGAGGCCTTCCTGAGCCTCTACCGCCACGGCCGGCGCTTCCGCCACGACGCGCGCTTCTCGACGTTCGTCTACCGCGTCGCGGCGAATGCGGCGCTCAACCGGCGCCGCACGCTCGGCCGCAGCAACGCGCGCATCATCAAGCTGCAGTCGCGCCAGGCCGCGGGCGACGATCTCCCCGCGAGCCCGCGCGACCCCGAGGCCGCGACCTATGGCGCACAGGTGCAGCAGCAGGTGCAGCGAGCGCTCCTGCAGCTTCCGCCCGATCTGCGCGCCGCGACCGTCCTCTACGATCTCGAAGGGTTGTCGTACCAAGAGATCGCCGCCGTGCTCGAGATTCCAGAAGGCACCGTCAAGTCGCGCATCCACCGCGCGCGCAGCGCGCTGCGCGACCGGCTCAAGGGATTCGCGCCGGGCATCAAGAAAGGAGAACGACCGTGAAGTGCTCGAGGGTCCGCTCCCACCTCGGCGATCACCTGGAAGGCGATCTGGACCTCGCCTGGCGCGCAAGGGTGGACGAGCACCTGGATCGCTGTTCGGATTGCGCGCGCGAGCTCTCCGAGCTGAGGTCGACCGTCGCGCTGCTGCGCTCGCTTCCCAGGGAGGCAGCGCCGAGCGAGCTCGCGAGCGAGGTGATGCGGCGGATCGAGAGCGGAGAGGCGCCGCAGCCGGCGGTGAAGCTCGCACTGCAGCGCGTGCTCGACGCGCGGCTGGTCGCCGGACTCGCGGCCGGGCTCGTGGCGGTCGCGATCCTCACGAGTGTCGAGACCGACTGGGTCCCCGCGTCCGAGACCGCGGCGCGCGCTCCGAGCGCACCGCCGAGCGCGGACCCGCTCGCGATCGACCTCTGGGAGAGCGTACCCCCTACGCTCGCGCGCGTACCCGCGATCGAGCCGCGCCTCGCCGCGATCGAGAGAAGCGCCGCCAATCGCTTCTACCGGCTGGAGCCGCGCTCGATGGCCGTCGGCTTCTACGGGCGCGTCGATCCCGATTCGCAGCAGCTCGATCTGGACGCGCAGCTCGACCTCGCCAAGCTCGATCCCGAGGGGTTCCTGCGGCAGCTCGACCAGGTCGCCGAGTGGGATCTCCGCTCGCGGATCGCGCCGCTCGTGGTACGGGCAGGTCGACGCGGGGACGCGCAGGCGGTCGCGAGTCAGCTGCGCGCCGCGTCTCATCCGCTCGCGGCGCCACTGGCCGCCGAATTCGATCGGATGCGCGCGCCGGCCGTGCGGGGAAACCCGCAGCTCGTTCCCGCGGCCTACTGAAGCCGCGCGCGCCGCGCGCGACGCCGCGCGGGCGAATCGGTTATCGTCGGACTCTCGCGCACGGCAAACCGGCGCTCCGAACCAATCCGACGCCATGTCACACACGCGATCGATCGCACTGCTCATCGTCGCGCTCGCCGCGCTTTCCGCGCGCGCGCACGCGAGCGAGATCGTCGAGCTGATTCCGGCGACGCGACCCCCCTGGACGCTCGGCCGCCTGTTCGCTCCGATCGCGGCGCCGTTTCGGGGTGGCCCGGACTTCTGGTACGGCGATCGCTCGCTCGAGATCGAGACCGAGCCGGCGAGCGCGAGCCTCGACCTGTTCTATCTGCGCGACGGCGTCCAGCTGCGCTTCGAGCGCGCCACCGCGCCGGTCGTGCTCCGGCTGCCACGGCGCATCGACGCGGGCCCGCGCGACGCGATCGAGATCCGCGCGATCCTCGAGGGCCACCGCGAGCAGCAGCTGCGCGTCGACGTGCGCTCTCCGACCGCCAAGGCGGCGATCGCGCTCGCGCCGCTTCCGAATCGCCTCGAGGATCTGCTCCACGCGCACCTCTCGGGACGCGAGTCGCTGCGCTTCATCACCACCCAGAAGCCTCGATTCCGCATCCGCCGCACGCCGGATGGATTCTCGGTCGCGCTGTCGAGCACATTCGCCTCGGCGCGCGCGCTCGAGCGCATGCGTAGCGTCGCGAGCGCGAGCGTCGAGTCGCTGCGCGCAGATCAGCTCGGCGAGGATCTCGTGTTGTGGGTGCGCCTCGATCCGTCCGCCGCACCCGGTGTCGAGCTCCGATCGCTCGAGGGCTACGACGCCGTTCGCGAGCAGCACCGCTTCAGCGTCGAGCTCGTGCCCGCCGAGGGAAACGCAGTCGTGTTGGAGCGCTGCCGCGCCGCGCTCGACCGCATTCCGGTCGAGAGCGTCTCGGGCTGCGCGCTCGAATTCGATCGCGCGCTGCGCGCGCAGCTCGATCCCGAAGCGCTCGCCAGCGCGCTCGCGCCCGCGTCGGGCTTCCTCGACCCCTATCTGCGCGCCGCTCTCGAGCGCCTCGGCGAGCTGTCCGCGGGCCGATTCGTCGAGCTCACCGACACCACTCGGTTTCAGCTATCGACGCCGATCGGCCTCGAAGCCGCGAGCGCTCGCGCCGCCGAGGTCGTCGGCTACCTCTCGCTCTGGCGCGCACTCGTCACCGAGATGGAGCCGCCGCAGCGCGACCCGCGCAACGCGCTGCGCGGCGTGGTCGCGCCCGATCTGCCGAGCGAGCGCTTCGACGCGGCCGTCGAATTCGCGGAGCGCAGCGAACAGCGCTGCTACGAACGCGCGGGCTCGTGACGCAGCGAGCAGCAAGAGCGCTATAGTGACCTCGCCCCGGTCCCGCGGAGCGTGCGCGAGGTGCGCGAGTACGGATCGGAGCTCCCGGATCGCCCGCGAGAACGGCTCGATGCGCTCGGCGCGGCATCGCTGAGCGACGCTGAGCTCGTCGCGCTGCTGCTGCGCACGGGCAATCGCGGCAGCAATGCGTTCGCGCTCGCCGCGGAGCTGCTGCAGCGACATGGCGGGCTGCAGGGCCTGTCGCGCGTGAGCGGCCGCGAGCTCGCGAGCTCGCGCGGCATCGGGCCCGCCAAGAGCGCGAGCCTGCGGGCGGCGCTCGAGATCGGTCGGCGGCTCGCGGGTCGGCGCCTGCGCGCGGGCGCCGTGATCCGCAGCCCGTCGGACGTCTATCACCACTTCCACCCGAGCCTGCGCGACGCAAGCCAGGAGCACTTCCTGGTGATCCTGCTCGATGCGCGGCACCGCGTGCTGCGCTCGGAGACGATCTCGCAGGGCACGCTCACGGCGAGCCTCGTGCACCCGCGCGAGGTGTTCCGACCCGCGCTGCGCGACGCGGCCGCGGCGCTCGTGCTCGTCCACAACCACCCGAGCGGCGATCCGACGCCGAGCGCCGAGGACCGCGAGATCACGGCCCGGCTCGCGAGCGCGGGGGAGCTGCTCGGCGTGCGTGTGCTGGATCACGTCGTCGTCGCCGAGCGCGGCTTCTGCAGCCTGCGCGAGCAAGGCGACCTCTGAGCGGCGCGGCAACGGCCGATTCGCGCTAAGGCGGGCCGCGGGTTCGGTCGATGAGGGGGCTCGCTCTCCGGATAGGCGATCCGGTGCTTCGGAGACCGACGCCCATGGCCCGATCCCAGCTCCAAGAAGCAGTTTCGCCGCGTTACATCGACGGCATCGAGCGCCGCTCGTCACCGCGCGCCGACATCGTGGTTCGCGTCAACTACCAGGCCGTGGACTCGTTCTTCTCCGAGTTCGCGCGCAACATCAACGACGGCGGAATCTTCGTCGAGACCGAGTCGCCGCAGCCGATCGGAACCAACGTCAAGCTCGAATTCAAGCTGCCGGGCTCGGAGCGGCCGGTCGAGGTGGTCGGCAACGTGGTGCGTTCGATCGACGCCGACCAGGCCGGGCCGAGCGGAACCCCGGGCATGGCGATCGAGTTCGAGAATCTCGACTCGGACGTGCGCGAGCAGATCAACCGGATCATCCAGAAGCTGCGCTCGAAGGGCCGCGCCGGATCCGACGAGCCGCGCTAGAGCCAGCCCCGTCAACTGGGCCCCGGCCAGCGGCGGATCCCTCAATCGAAAGCGGAACTGCCCCGGCTAGAGCCAGCCCCGTCAACTGGGCCCCGGCCAGCGGCGGATCCCTCAATCGAAAGCGGAACTGCCCGGGCTAGAACGGAACGTCGTTCGGCAGCGGCCCCGACGCATCCGATGCGCCCGCATCCCCGCCATAGGCAGGCGAATCGCTCGCGTGTGCACCCGCGGATTCCGCACCGCCGCGGCCGCCGAGGAACTGTACGGTCTGCGCGACGACCTCGGTGGTGCGGCGCTTGTTGCCGTCCTTGTCCTCCCACTCCTGCGTCTGGAGCTTGCCCTCGATGTAGACGCTGCGCCCCTTCTGCAGGAACTGCGCGCAATTCTCTGCGCTCTTGCCCCAGACGACGATGCGGTGCCACTCCGTGCGCTCCTGGTTGTTGCCATCCTTGTCGCGCCAGCGCTCGTTCGTCGCGAGCGTGAAGTTCGCGACGGCCTGGCCGCTCGGGATGTAGCGGAGCTCCGGATCGCGCCCGAGATTTCCCACCAGAATGACTTTGTTGACGCTCGCCATGACTGACTTCTCCGTCGTTGCGCGGGGTGATACCCGATCATCCCGCCGACGGAGCGGAACGTCAACGGCTGCGCGCGCGGCGAGCTGCAATTGCGGACGCTGCGGCACTGCGCGCCGCGGGCGGCTCGCGGAGCCCCGCGGGCAGACGGCTCGTCGCGCGCGTTCTTGAAGCCGTGACGCGCGCCGCCTACCCTGGAGCCGATTCGTCCCAAGGGGTGGGGGATGATCCGGGGACAGCTCCGACGTGGCTAGGGCCGCCCAGCGACAGCGGTCCGCGAGCCGATCTGCTGCGCCGTTCTCGCGGCGCCTCGCCGAGGAATGCGCGGGATTCGGCCTGCTCGGCGCCTCGGCGCTCGCGCTGCTCGCGCTCGCGACCTATTCGCCCGCGGATCCGATCTTCGAACGCGTCGAGGTCGCGAACCGCGCGGGCGTGATCGGCGCCGCGGTCGCTGCGCTGCTGTTTCGCAGCCTCGGCTACGCATCCGTCGTGCTCGTGGGCGCAACAGCCGTGCTCGGCGTGCGGCTGGTCGTCGGTCGCGGGATTCCCGGGCCGCTCTCGCGCTTCTGGTTCGCATCGCTCGCGCTGCTGGTGTCGGTCGCGACGCTGTCGCCGATCCTCCAGCAGGCGTCGCCGTTCGCGTACTCGGGCCGCGAGGGCGGCGCCGTCGGCGCGTTCCTCGCCCAGCGCGAGGTCTGGCTCGTGGGCAGCTGGGGCGCGCTGATCGGCAATGCGGTGCTCGCGCTCGTCGGCGTGCTCAGCGCGACGCAGATCTCGGCCGGCGCGGTGCTCGGGCGCCTCGGGATCGCGCTCGGCTGGTTCGCCGCCGCGCTCGGCTCGCTGGCGCTCGCGCTCGCGCAGGGCTCGAAGCGCGGCGTCGCGGGCC
>DASPGF010000388.1:0-4988 GCA_035620755.1 Myxococcota bacterium | reverse complement strand
CGACCGTCGGCGCGGAACATCCGCCCGGTGCTGAAGCCCCGCGCGCCGCCCGCGCTCGGGCTCTGCTGGTCGTAGAGCAGCCACTCGTCGGCGCGAAATTCCCGGTGGAACCACATCGCGTGGTCGAGGCTCGCGACCATGTACGAGCCGTCGGACCACGAGATGCCGTGCGGCAGCGCGGCCGCGTCGAGCAGCGTCATGTCCGACGCGAACGCGACCACGCACTGGTGGAGCAGGCGCGAGTCGGGCAGCCGGCCGTCCGCGCGGATCCACACCTGCAGCCGCGCGGGCAGCTTGCCGGGCGCGATCGGATCGACGGGCGTGACGTGGCGGATGTCGATCGGGCGATCCGGCGCGAGCCAGTTCTTGATGCGATCGGGCGCCTTCGCGGCGATGCGCGCGACGAGCTCCGGCTGCGAGGCGAGCGGCGCCATTCGCTGCTGCCAGGTCGGCAGCGACTCGGGGTCGGGCACGTCGGGCATCGCGTCCTGGTGCTCGGGTCCGGGCTCGGGGCGCTGGAAGGA
This sequence comes from Myxococcota bacterium, assembly GCA_035620755.1. Classification (GTDB taxonomy): domain Bacteria; phylum Myxococcota_A; class UBA9160; order UBA9160; family SMWR01; genus JACZVU01. The sequence continues at coordinate 4,464 of DASPGF010000388.1, read as the reverse complement.
GGCCTCGAGGTGGAAGATCGCGAGGCCGTGCTGGATCGCGGTCACGCGGCGCGTGGTGAAGGTGCGCCCATCGCGCGTGCGGTCGACCTCGTAGAGGATCGGGATCGCCGAGTCTCCGGGCCTCAGGAAATACGCGTGGAACGAATGCGCGACGCCATCCGCGACGCTGCGGCCCGCCGCGACGAGCGCCTGCGCGAGCACCTGGCCGCCGAACACGCGCTGCCAGCCCTCCCTGCAGCGCCCGCGGAAGTAGTTGACCTCGAGCTCCTCGAGGTCGAGCAACGCGATCAGGTCGTCGAGGGATTTCTGCACGGCTTCGCGCCTAGATCGAGGCTTCGCGCGCCGCGCGGCGGCGTGGGCCGCGCGGCGCCGGGGTCGAGCGCTCGGATGCCGGGCGGCGTCGCGCGCTGCTCGCCGCGCGCGCGAGATCGCTGGGCTCGGGTCGCCAGCGGTGGCGCTCGAGGTCGAGGCGGCCCGCGGCGTCGAAGCGCACGCCTTCGCGCTCGAGCCGCTCGCGCTGCAGCGAATCGTCGCCGGGCTCCGCGCGTGCGCTGATCTCGCCGCGCGCGTTCACGACGCGGTGCCACGGCACGCCGCGCTCGCTGCGCAGCGCGTGCAGCGCGTAGCCGACCTGGCGCGCGTGCCCGCCGAGCCCCGCGAGCTCGGCGACCTGCCCGTAGTTGGCCACGCGCCCATGCGGGATGGCGCGCACCACCGCGTAGATTCGCTCGTAGCGGCTCTCGTCCGCACTCACGGCGCGCATTCTCGCGCAGAGCGCCCGCGCCGCAAGGCACCGCACGCCTCGCGCGCGGCGGCGCTACGCTCGGGCGGCCGTGACGCGCGAGGCGAAGGCCCGACGGATCCAGCAGCAGCTCGACGCGCTCTACCCCGAGCTCGCGGTGCCACTGCGCCACCAGGACCCCTACACGCTGCTGATCGCGGTGCTGCTCTCCGCGCAGTGCACGGACGTGCGCGTCAACCAGGTGACCCCCAAGCTGTTCGCGCGCGCCTCGACGCCCGAGCAGATGTGCAAGCTCTCGGTCGAGGAGATCCGGGAGATCATCCGGCCGTGCGGGCTTTCGCCGAGCAAGGCGCGGGCGATCGCGGAGCTGTCGCGCGTCCTCGTCGAGCAGCATGGCGGGCGCGTGCCGCGCAGCTTCGAAGCGCTCGAGGCGCTGCGCGGGGTCGGGCACAAGACCGCGAGCGTGGTGATGGTGCAGGGCTTCGGCATCCCCGCGTTTCCGGTCGACACGCACATCCATCGGCTCGCTGCGCGCTGGGGGCTGTCGCGCGGCAAGAGCGTCGAGCAGACCGAGCGCGACCTGAAGCGGCTGTTTCCGCGCGAGAGCTGGGCGCGCATCCACCTGCAGCTGATCTACTTCGGCCGCGAGCACTGCCCCGCGCGCGGCCACGATCTGCGCGCGTGCGCGATCTGCTCGTGGGCGGCCTCGAAGGCGCGCATCGCGGGCGAGGCGCGCCGCGCGCGGCGAGCGAACGGCGCGCGCGAAGCGCGGAGCGCGAGCCAGCGGAAACGGCCGCGCGGTGGGAGTCGCGAGCAGGAATCGAAGCGCCCGCGCGGCGCGCGGAGCGCGCGCGGATCGACGCGCTCGCGCAGCGCGCGGCGCGCGCGCTGATCGGAGCCTGCTTCAGGTCCCGATGCGGCGGATGCGCACGATCGGCTCCTCGGGGTCGCGCTGCTGGCGCAGATCGATCGTGGCGTCGATCGCCCAGATGTCGTCGCCCTGCGGATCGACGAGCACCTGCGTGACGTCCCAGCTGCGCGGGCCGCTCTGGCGGAGCTGCGTGCGGCGCGAGTTGCGCGCGTCGGGTGTGAACAGGATCTCGTCGTACTCCTCGAAGTAGGGCGCGAGCGCGCGCTCGAAGCGGCGCGCGTCCCAGGGGTCGTCCGCGTGCTGCGCGACGCAGGTCGCCGCGGCGTCGAAGTCGCGCTTCGAGAGCGCGCGCACGAGCGCGTGGAGCTCCGCGCGCGCGCGCGCGGCGAGTAGCGCGGGATCGTTGGCGAGGTCGAACGCGCGCGGCGCGGGAGCCGCCGTCGCGAGCGCCGCCTCGGAGTCGGCGAGCGTCTCCCAGGCATCGATCAGGCTCGAATCGACGCGCTTGATCAACGTGCGGAAGAACGCGATCGCGTCGTAGACGGCGTCGGTCTTCGCGGCGTCGGGGATCGTCTTGGCGAGCGCGCCGAGCACCTGGTTGAGATAGCGCAGCAGCAGCCCCTCGCTGCGCGCGATCGCATACTCTCGCGTGTACTCCGCGAAGTCGAGCAGTCTTTCGAACATCTCGCGCGCGATCGACTTCAGCCGGATGTTCTGCTCGCCGAACCACGGGTGGGTCTCGACGAACAGCCGGAACGCCGCGTACACGAACTCCGCGTCGGGCTTGGGATGGCTCACGCGCTCCACGCGCGCGATGCGCTCCTCGAACGGAACGCGCTGCGCCTTGAGCGCCGCCATCAGCTCGGCCTTGCGCTTGCGCACCTGCGCGTAGAGGATCGCGCGCGGGTCCTCGAGGATCGCCTCGACGAGCGTGAGCAGCTCGAGCGCGTAGCTCGGCGAGTCGCGGTCGAGCACCGCGACCGCATCCACGAGGAACAGCGACAGCGTGTGGTGTAGCGAGAAGTCGAGCTGCAGATCCTCGGCGACGCGCGCCTCGGGCCGGCCGCGCGCGTCGCGCGCGATCTCGACGATCTGCGCGCGCCGCAGCGAGCGAAACAGCCGCGCGGCCTCGCGTCGCAGCTTCGCCTTCGAGGGGGGCGTCTCGTGCGAGCGCGCGATCAGCTCGACCACGCCGCGGTAGCCGCGATCGGCCCGCGGCGTCGCGGCGCCGCGCTGCAACACGCTCACGATCATGCCGTGGTCGATGCGAAAGCGCGACTGCAGCGTCTCCGGGGGCTGGTGGATCAGGCGCTGGAACGTGTCGCGGTTCCAGTTCACGAAGCCCTCCGCGGGCGGCTGCTTCTTGCGCACCGCCTTGCGCTTCTTCCCCGAGGCGCTCGCGCGCTCCGCGGCGCGCGTGTTCTCGATCGCGTGCTCGGGCGCCTGGCAGACCACGAAGCCGCGCTCGTCGAAGCCCTTGCGGCCCGCGCGGCCCGCGATCTGCTTGAACTCGCGCGCGCTGAGGATGCCGACCTTCTCGCCGTCGAACTTGAACAGCTGCGAGAACAGCACGGTCCGGATCGGGATGTTCACGCCGACGCCGAGCGTGTCCGTGCCGCAGATCAGCTTGAGCAGGCTCTTCTGCGCGAGCTGCTCGACGAGCAGCCGGTACTTCGGCAGCAGGCCCGCGTGGTGCAGCCCGATGCCGTGGCGCAGGAAGCGCCTCATGTCCTTGCCGTAGGGGGAATCGAACTTGAAGTCCGCGATCGCGTCGCCGAGCTGCGCGCGCTCGTCGCGCGTCGCGATGCGCGCGCTGGTGAGGGCCTGCGCCTGCTCGGCGCACTGGCGCTGGGTGAAGTTCACGACGTAGACGGGCGCCTGACCGCGCTCGAGCAGCGCCTCGATCGTCTCGTGCAGCGGCGTCTCCCGGTACTCGAAATCGAGCGGCACGGGGCGCGCCTCGGAGTAGACGTGCGCGACCGCGCGTCCGCTCTGCGCGCGCAGCCGCTCCTCAATCACGGCGGTGTTGCCGAGCGTCGCGGACATCAGCAGGAAGGTCGCCTGCGGCAGCAGCAGCAGCGGAATCTGCCACGCGACGCCGCGATCGCGGTCGCCGTAGTAGTGGAACTCGTCGAGCACCACGTAGCGGATCGGTGCCAGCGAGGCCTCGCGCAGCGCCATGTTCGCGAGCACCTCGGTCGTGCAGCAGATCACGGGCGCGCCGTGGTTGATGCTCGCGTCACCGGTGAGCATGCCGACGCGCTCCGCGCCGAACAGCGCGCAGAAGTCGAAGAACTTCTGGCTCGCGAGCGCCTTGATCGGGCTGGTGTAGAACGAGCGCTCGCCCTCGCAGAGCGCCTTGAAGTGCAGCGCGAGCGCGACGAGCGACTTGCCCGAGCCCGTCGGCGTGTTGAGCACCACGTGGCGCCCCGCCATCAGCTCGATGAACGCCTGCTCCTGGTGGGGGTAGGGGTCGAAGCCCGAGTCGGCCATCCAGTCGACGAACAGGCCGAGGATCTCGCCCGGGTCGCGCGTGCCGCCGCGCGGTACGCGCTCGAAGAGCGACGCGGGCGCGGCCGCGGTGGCCGCGTGCGAGCGGGCCTCGCCGGTCGCGCGCGACCTGGCGTCGGCAGTCGCGCGTGCGCCGCCCTCCCCGCTGCGCCGCGTTCCGCTCGCGCCGGGATCTCGCGTCAAGCGACACTCCGGCGGATCAGCACGATCTCGCCGATCAGCCCTGCGGGCGGCTCGAAGTCGAGCTTCGAGAGCTCGAGCCGCGCGCCGACACCCTGCAGCAGGCGCGGGCCCTCGCTCGTGAGCGCGAAGCCCTTCGCGCGCAGCGGCGCGCGCGCGC
>DASPGF010000387.1:0-3188 GCA_035620755.1 Myxococcota bacterium | reverse complement strand
GCGCGATCCGTGCGCACCGCGATCCAGAGCGCGGCCGCCGCGGATTCGAGATACGCGGTGCGTGCGCGCACGTCGTCGAGCCCCGCGAAGCTCGGCGCGAGCTCGCGCAGGTCGATCCAGCCGCCGCTCGCGATCGCGTCGCGCAGCGCGGTCCGCTCGCCGAGCGTGAGCGCCTCGCGTCGCTGCGAAGCGCGCTCCGAGATCTCCGCGAGCCCCTCGTTGAGCCAGTAGGGGCGATCCCCGCCGGTGCGCTCGCGGAACACCGCGTGCGAGTACTCGTGGAACAGCAGCGCGCGCAGCTCGCCCGCGGGATGCGCGGCCGACACCACGTGGATGCGGCCGTCGAAGAAGCCCACCGTCTGGAACGAGAAGCGGTGGCCGTGCGCGTGCAGGTAGGAGGCCTTGCCGTAGAAGACCACGCCCGTCGACTCTTCGGGCAGCGCGCCGAGCCGGTCGCCGACCGTCGCGCGCGCGTCGTCGAGGTAGCGCAAGACGGTCTGCGCGTACTGCGGCGAAGCCTGCGCGAGCTCCGGATCGAACTGCACGCGGAAGTGCTGATTCGAGAGCTTTTGCCACTCTTCGGTGTTGGCTCCGCTGCTCGCGACGGCCAGCCGCAGCTCGTCGTCGAGCGCCGCGATGCGCCGGCGCGCGGATTCGCGCCAAGGCTCGAGGTCATCGCCCGCGGCCGCGAGGAACGCCTCGAGGTGCGCGCGCGCCGAGTCGTAGCGCCCGCGCTGCCGATCGAGCAGCGCGAGGTACCAGTGCGCGACCGCCTCGCCGGGCGCCTCGCGCAGCACCGCATCGAGCGCCGCCGACGCGCGCGCGGTCTCGCCGCGCCGCAGGTCGTCGACCGCGCCGCGGATCAGCCGATCGAGCCGCGCCTCCGACGCGCTGGATTGCGACGGCGCGACCGGCTCGTCGCCGAGCGGGCTCTCCCAGAGCTCGCCGAGCGGCTCTTCGCCGCTGCGCGCGTGCTCGGGAACGCGCGACGGATCGTCGGTGATGTGCGTGACGCCGCGCTCGTCGATCCAGACGAAGCTCTCCGCGCTGCTCGGCAGCGGCACAAGCGCGAGCAGCGCCGCACAACACAGGCAGATCAGCGGGAGGCGAGCCATCGCCAGCGTTTCGGCTCCGCGCGAGCGCGCCTTGACCGTTGAGCGGCGAACCTCAGCGCGCCCCGAGTCCTCGACGGCGCGCGTTGGCGCGCGTTGGGCATTGAGCGGCGCGCGTCAGCGCGCCTTGATCGCTTCCGCTACGAGGTGCGCGAGCTCGGGCAGCACGAGCTTGCGCATCGCGAGCTCGACCGCGCCGCGCGACCCCGGCAGCGCGAACACCACGCGCCCCGAAGCGAGCCCCGCGAGCGCGCGAGAGGCCAGCGCCGCGCTGCCGATCTCCTGATACGAGAGCGCGCGGAACAGCTCGCCGAAGCCCGGCACCACGCGCTCGAGCAGCGGCCGGATGGCCTCGGGCGTGACATCGCGCGGCGCGACGCCCGTCCCGCCGGTGAGGATCACCGCGCGAACCTCGTCGCGCGCGAGCTGCGCGCGCAGCGCGTCCGCGATCTGCCCGCGTTCGTCCTTCGCGATCTCGCGCGCGGCGACCGGATGCCCCGCCTCCTCGAGCAGCTGCGCGACGAGAGCACCGCCCGTGTCGGTGTCGAGCGTGCGCGTGTCGCTCACCGTGATCACCGCCGTCGGCACCTGGGTCGGAGCCGACTTGCGATGAGGATGCTCGCGCGACGCGGGGCTGTGCTCGCTCATCACGGAATTTCCTGCGACGCGAAGCCGCTCGCTGCGGTGGAGAGGCATCCCTGCAGCGCTCGGCGGAGTCGCACTGTCGAACGCAACACGCGTCGATGGCTCATCCGCTCGCCAATGCTCGGCGCTGCGCGGCGTATTTCACCACGCGCACCTTCTCCATCGTGACCAGCCCTTCGTGCACCATTTCGTCGAGAATTGGAAGCAGCTGCTGCGCCTTCTCCTCGGTATCGACGACCTCGACGATCATCGGAAGATCCTGCGAGAGGCGCAGGAGGCTCGCGGTGTGCAGGATGCTGTGGGCGCCGAAGCCCGAGACACCGCGCATCACCGTCGCGCCCGCGAAGCCTGCCTCGCGCAGCCGCTCCACGAGCGCATCCGCGAGCGGGCGGCCCCGCCAGCGATCCGATTCGCCGAGGAAGATCCGCACCAGGGTCTGCTCACCGTCGAGAACGCGCATGATCTGCTCCGCCTCCGATCTGCTCAGGCTCCCACCGCCCAGCGCGCCACGACGAGCCCGAGAAAGGTGGCCGCGACGCACGCCACCACGGATACGCCCGCATTGAGCAGCGCGACGCCCCATGCGCCCTCCTGCAGCAGATGCGTCGTCTCGTAGCTGAACGCGGAGAATGTGGTGAAGCCGCCCGTCAGTCCCACGCTCAGCGCAAGCCGCAGCGTGGGGCTGATCCATTCCGTTGCGAGGCCGACGTGCATCACGCCGCCGAGAGCGAAGGAGCCGAGCACGTTGACCGCCAGGGTGCCGTATGGGAACGCCGGGCCGAGTGCCGCCAGCACCCAACCCGAGACCAGATAGCGCGCACCCGTTCCGAGCGCTCCCCCGAGACAGATCCACAGGAACCGTTCCACGAGTCGCTCCCGTCAGGGCCGATCGTCCACCCAGTACTCGCCGTCGGTGGCGACTTCCTTCTTCCAGATCGGGACGCGCTGCTTGAGGGTGTCGATCGCGTAGCGGCAGGCCGCGAAGGCCTCGGGGCGGTGGGGTGCCGCGGCGGCCACGACGACCGCGATCTCGCCGATCTCGAGGTGGCCGGCGCGGTGGGAGATCGCGACGCGCGCGCCGGGCCAGCGCTCGGCGGCTTCGGCGGCGATGCGCTCCATCTCGCGCTCGGCGAGCTCGGGGTAGGACTCGTACTCGAGGTGGCGGATGTCGCGGCCACGCGCGCGGTCGCGCACCGCGCCGAGGAAGGTCACGATGCCGCCCATGCCCGGCCCGGACACGCGCGCGATCACCTCCCCGACGTCGATCGGCCGATCGCACAGCGAGCAGGTTCCCGCTCCACCCGATACCGGCGGCAGGAACGCGACCACGTCGCCGTCGCGGAGCGCGCTGTCGAGCGGGCGGATCTCGAGGTTCACGGAGACCGCCATGCGCTCCGAGAACGCGGAGATCGCGGGGTACTCGTCGACGAG
>DASPGF010000386.1:0-6142 GCA_035620755.1 Myxococcota bacterium | reverse complement strand
CCTCGAGCACCGTCCGGCGTCGTCGAAAACCGGAGCGCCGCGCAGGGCGAAGCTGCGCGCGACGCGATCGGTCGCTCGAGGCAGCAGCGTCCCGCGAACGCTGTAGTGCAATGCCCGCATCGGAGATCCGAGCCCTCCACTTGAGTGAAAATCCGCTCGAACTCCATCGTCGGTCGGCGAGTCGCGCTTGAGTTGCGCATCGCCGGTTCCCGCCCGCGATCGCGCGCCTGCGGCCGGGCCTGCGCGCCGCGTGCCGCTCGCGCGCGCGCCAGGATCAACCCGACTGCGGCGCGAGCCGATAACCGAGTGCTCGCGGAGGCTCGATCTTCCCCTGGCGCAATTTTCCCCTGGCTGGATGGGGGGTGCGATGGAACGCAGAGAAGGCCGGCGAATCAAGCGCAGACTCACCTGCGAGTTCTTCGACGGCGCCACCGCCCAGCGCGGGATCATCCTCGACATCTCGCCCTCGGGAGTGTTCATCCGCACCAACGCCGTGCTCGCGCCGGGCGCGGAGATCGACATCCACCTCGCGGCATCGGTCGCGGCACCCGCGATGACGCTGCGCGGCTGCGTGGTGCGGCGCAAATCCGTGCCCGCGACGCTCACCACGCTGATCCAGCCGGGGCTCGGCGTTCGCATCCTCGAGGCGCCGCGCGAATTCGGCCTGCTCACGCGCGATTGCGAGCTCGAGGAAGCGATCGGTGCCGACACTGCCGCGGCCGCAAACGGCCCCGCGCCGCCGCACGCCGATCAGCGCGCAGCAACCCCATCGTCGGGGCAGCGCGCGGCGCCGGCGGCTGCCGCGCGCGCCGCGACGAGCGCGCCGCCATCGCCCGACGTGACGCCCACCCGCGACGACCGGCCGCCCGCCGCGCACGGCGCCGAGCCACGCGCATCCAAGGCGACGCGCGCCACCTCGCGGCGCGACACGGCGCGCGCAAGCGAGCGCGGCGCGCGCGTCGAGAAGCCGCGCGCTCCGCGAGAATCGATCGCGGTGCTCGTCGGCGGCTCCGCGCTCGACGACGTCGCCGAGGCGCTCGGCTCGCTCGGCGTCGAGGTGGTTCGCTGCGGGCCCTACGATCCGCAGCTCGCCGCGCTCGACGATGCGCGGCTGCTCGTCGTCACGGCCGAGATTGCGATCTCGGATCCGATCCCCGTCGACACCGAGATGCTCGTGGGCATCGCCGTCTGCGGCGAGATCTCCGAGACGATGCGCTCGCAGATCCGCCAGCAGGGCTTCCGCTATCTGCTGCGGCCGCAGATCCATCCCGAGGCGCTGCGGCTGCTGCTCCGCTACGCGGTGTACGCGGAGCGCGACCGGCGCGGCCGCGTGCGGCATCCGGTCGGCTGCGAGGTGGGCTGGCGCATCGGCTGGAAGAGCGGCCGCGGCCGCCTGCTCGACATCTCGCGCGGCGGCTGCTGTCTGCTCGTCGACGACAGCCCGAAGCTCGGTGCGAGCGTCTCGATCAAGCTGCCCGCCGAGCTCGTCGGCGATCACGCGCTGAAGCTGCGCGGCAAGGTTCTGCGCGCGACTCCCCACGCGGCCTACACCGGACGGGATCAGACGGCGCTCGGGATCGCGCTCGACGATCTCGGCGCGGCGACGAGCAAGGCGGTCGCCGAGCTCTGCGAGCGCTGGAACGAGAGCCCGCCGATGCTGCCGCGCAGCGAGTGGCTGCAGCTCCCGGGCTCTCGAGGCCGGCGAGCGGACGCGAGCGAAAGGCCGCCCGCGGAGGCGCAGCCGTCGGGCCGCGCAAAGCCCTCCGCGAGCGGGAGTCCGAGCGCAGTGGCTTCGGCGTCGGGGGCGCGCCCGGGCGCGGCCTCGGCCCCGGAGAGCGCGGGCGATGCTTCCGCCGCCTCCGGCGCTTCGCCGAAGCCCGCCGTGTTCGAGAAGACCCGCCTGACACGAAGAGGTGTCTACGATCGCGAGATCGTCCAGCTCGACGAGGAGGCGCGCGTGGTCCAGGCGCTGCTCGGGCGCGATCTGTCGGTCGACGGAATCCGCGTGGCGCGACAGCTCGGGCTCACGCCGGGCGACAAGCTCCGACTCGCTCTGTTCGACGCGTCGCAGAAGGAGCCGCTGATGCTCGGCGCCGAGGTGTGCCGTGACGACGGCGGCAGCGGCCTGTTCCTGCGCTTCATCGACGTGTCGAGCGCGACGACCGCGCGCATCGCGGCCATCGTGGGACAGCTACCCGCCGTGGAGGTGATCGACCCGCACGGCGACGCGGGCGTCGTTCCCGCGGAAATCATCTCCCGTACGTGATCGACCGCAATCGGCTCGAGCCGCAATCGATTGGCCCGACGCGCCTCAGGCGCGGCAAAGTGTCCGCCCCGATGTGCCACAAGTCGCGCGCGCGGCGCGGCGCGTCTCGGGCGGGGCGCGGCACATGCCTTGCAGCGCTCGGTGTCGCCGCGCCGAGAGACCCGAACAGCCGATGGCCACTGACGAGAGCAAAGTCCGCGAGCGATTGAAGCACGTTGCGGAGCAGATCCAGGCGCAGCACCGCCGGCTCGCGCCGCTCGCCGAAGAGCTGGGCCGCGCGATCGCGAGCCGGCTGCCGCGCGACGCGCAGACCGCGGCGTTCCGCTTCGAGGGCGCGCTGCGCGCGCACTTCCTGCTCGAGCAGGAGGTGGTGTTCCCGGCGATTCGCGGCTGCTTCCCGCTGCCGGAGCCCGAGATCGACCGCTTCGCCGATGATCACCGGCGCATCGACGCGACGCTGCGCGCGTTGATCGAGCACGTCCTCGAGTGCGAGCTCGAGCTCGCCGACCGCTGCCTCGAGGCGTGCTGGCTCGCGATCCGGGACCACGAGCGGCGCGAGGAGGCGCTGCTGGGCGGCCTTGACTCGGCGGGACGCGCACGCACCCTCTGACGCATGCCGCGCTCGGCCGACCTCGAACAGCGCCTGAGCTATCTCGAGCTCGACGCTCGGGACATCGAGCGCCTCGCCGCGCTGCGCCCCGTGCTCGAGAAGGAGGCGAGCCGGCTCGTGGACGCCTTCTACCACCACCTGCTCTCGTATCCCGCGACTCGCCAGCTGCTCGGCGACGCGGCGGTTCGCGAGCGCCTGCTCGTCGCGCAGCGCGACTATCTGGTGAGCCTCGCGGGCCCCACCCTCGACGACGCCTACGTCGAGCAGCGCCGCCTCATCGGCGCGGTGCACGATCGGATCGGGCTCGAGCCGCGCTGGTACCTGGGCGCCTACGCGCTCTACCTCTCGCTGCTCGTTCCGCTCGTGCACGAGAGCCATCCGCACGACGCGGTCGAGGCCAGCCATACCATCGTCTCGCTGCAGAAGCTGCTCTTCCTCGACGCGCAGATCGCGATGGAGGCCTACATCGATCAGCATGAGCGCCAGCTCCAGTACTTCACCGGCGAGCTCGCGAAGCAGGGCCGGCGCCTCGCGCGCGATTTCGAAGACCAGCGGCTCGAGCTGCAGCGCACGGAGAATCGAGCGCGCGCTGCCGAGGAACTCGCGTCGGTGGCGACGCTCGTCGCGGGCCTCGCGCACGAGATCGGCACGCCGATGGGCGTGATCCAGGGGCACGCCAACCAGCTCGAGGCCGCGGTCTCCGACGACGACGCGAAGTGGCGGCTGCGCACCATCCAGGAGCAGGTCGGCCGGATCTCGAAGATCATCCAGACGCTGCTCAACATGGCGCGGCCCGGCAAGACCCAACACGTTCGGGTTTCGCTCGGCTCCGTGGTCGACGCGACGCTCGGCTTCTTGACCGAGGAGTTCTCGCGGCGCGGCATCGCGGTGCGGACCGACCTCGATCCGAACGCGAGCCTGCGCGGCGACCCCGAGCGCCTGCAGCAGCTCCTGCTCAACCTGTTGATGAACGCCGTGGACGCGATGCCCAATGGCGGCGAGCTGCGGGTCGCCTTGACGGGCGACGCCGAGGCAGGGATCGAGATCCGGGTCGCGGACACCGGCCACGGAATCTCCGAGCGGGACCTGCCGCGCATCTTCGAGCCGTTCTATACCTCGAAGGAGGCGGGCACCGGGAATGGCCTGGGGCTGATGGTCGCGAAGGGAATCGCGAGCGATCACGGCGGGTGCATCGAGGTCGCGAGCGAGCTCGGCCGCGGCACCGAATTCCGGATTCGCTTCCCCGGCGCCGCCGTGCGCGGCCGAGCCGAGTCCTGATTCCGGACTGCGAGCCGCAGCGGTCGATGGGGCATTTTGCTACATAGTTGGAGCAAATCCACCCAGCGCGCGATCCGAGACCTCACGGGAGCGCACCGCGCATTGGTACGACTCGTGCTTTTGGGGGGCGCATGCAGACCCAGAGCCGGCTCCTGATCGTCGACGACGACACCGCCATGCGCGAGATGCTCGCCTCGCTGTTCCGCGATCGCGGCTTCGCGGTCGCGCAGGCGGCGTCGGCGGGCGAGGCGCTCGAGCGCGCCGCGGAGGGCGGCATCGACGTCGTGCTGAGCGACATCCGCATGCCGGGTCGGACCGGCATCGAGATGATCGGCGAGCTTCGCGAGCGGCTCCCCGAGGCGCCCGTCGTGCTGATGACCGCGTTCGGGAGCATCGACTCCGCGGTGGAGTCGATGCGCGCGGGGGCGTTCGACTACGTCACCAAGCCGTTCGAGCCGGATGCGGTGCTGCTGACCGTCGAGCGCGCGCTCGAGCACCGCGCGCTCGAGGAGGAGAACCGCCGGCTGCGGCGCGCGCTCGACCAGACCAGCGCGTTCGGCGATCTGATCGGAGAGAGTCCCGCGATGCGCGAGATCTTCGCGCTGATCCGCAAGATCGCGAACAGCAGCAGCAGCGTGCTGATCACAGGGGAGAGCGGCACCGGCAAGGAGGTCGTCGCGCGCACCATCCACTACAGCGGCAACCGCGCGGAGCGGCCGTTCGTGCCGATCAACTGCACGGCAATTCCCGAAGGCCTGCTCGAGAGCGAGCTGTTCGGCCACGTGCGCGGTGCGTTCACGGGCGCGCACATCGCGAAGGCCGGCTTGTTCGAGAAGGCCAACGGCGGGACGCTGTTCCTCGACGAGATCGGCGACATGAGCCTCGCGCTCCAGGGCAAGCTGCTGCGCGTGCTGCAGGATCGCGAGGTGCGCGCGGTCGGCGGGACGCAGCCGGTCAAGGTGGATCTCCGGATCATCGCAGCGACCAACAAGGATCTCGCCGCCGAGATGGCCGCGGGAAACTTCCGCGAGGATCTCTACTACCGGCTCAACGTGATTCCGATCCACATCCCGCCGCTGCGCGAGCGCCCGCAGGACGTGCCCGCGCTCGCGAAGGCGTTCGTCGCCAAGCACTCCGGCAAGCGCGCGCGCGCGATCTCGTCGAACGGGCTGCGCTTCCTCGCGGCGTTTCCCTGGAAGGGGAACGCGCGCGAGCTCGAGAACGCGATCGAGCGCGCGCTCGCGCTCTCCGAACGCGACGAGATCGACGTCGAGGACTTTCGGCTCGAGGCGGGCGCGAGGGAGGGGCGCGAGATCTCCCCGGCCGCGCTCGCCCATGCCGCCGCCGAAGACCGCCTCACGCTGCGCGAGCTCGAGGACCGCTACATCCAGGAGGTCATGCGGATCACCGACGGCAACAAGGTCCACGCGGCCAGGATCCTCGGAATCGACCGCAAGACCCTGTATCGACGCGCCGAGCGCGAAGGCGGGAGGGCGCGTCAGTCGTAGCGGACCGCCGCGCCGCCGTTATGGCGCGGGAACGGCCGCGGCGGGCGCCTCGCTGGTGCGCGTGTTGCCGACCGCGTAGAGAGCGCAGGGCGCCTCGATGTCGCGATCCGCGCGCCGCTCCTCGCAGCGCTCGAGCGCAGCCCCGTTCGCGAGCGACTGCGTGGGATACGCATACGCGAATCCCGACACGTAGACGCCGCCCAGATCGCCCGCCACCGCGAGCGCCTTGCGCTCGCGCAGTCGCTGGTAGAAGCCCCAGTCGGCCTCGAAGCGCGTGACCTCGCGCAGCGGGATGCCCATCGGCGTGCCGCCCGAGCGCAGGCAGCCGCCGGCTGCGAGCAGCAGCGCGCCGAGCGCGGCGAGCCGAGCGCGCGCGCTCACCGATCCACCCGCGTCGCGCGCTCTGCGCGGAACTCGGCGTAGAGAGCCGGGTGATCGCTGAGCGCGCGGTCGCGGTCGACGAATTCGCGCGCCTCGCCC
>DASPGF010000385.1:0-13077 GCA_035620755.1 Myxococcota bacterium | reverse complement strand
GGTGCGCATCTCGGTCGGGATCGAGAACTGGCGCGACCTCGTCGACGAGTACGCGGACGCGCTCGACGGACTCTAGCTAGCGCTCGTACTGGACCGCAGCGCGCTCGCGCAGAATCGGTCGGATGTATTCGGCGATCAGCTTCTGGTGCACGGCGTGCGCCGCGTAGCGCTCGAAATCCGAGCGACTCTCGAAATCCGCGACGATCGCGAAGTCGAAGTTTCCCTCGGAGATGGCAGCGTCCCCTCCGAACTCGTAGCGCCGGATCTCCGGGATCGCGTCGGGCAGCGCGGACAGCCCTTCGCGCAGGGCTTGGAGCTGCGCGGGCGAAGTGTCGGCCTTCCAGCGCAGCAGAACCACGTGTCGCAGCACGCGCAGGTCTCCTTCCGTCCCGTGGCTGGGACGCACCGCAATCCTAACACCCCGCGGGCTCGAGCCCTGCGCGATCTCGCGGCCGAAGCTGCGCGTCCGTGAGCCCTCGCGCAGCGGTGGAACGCCGGTCAATCGCGGGCGTGGTCCTTCCGATCAGAACGCCTGAAGAAACCCCGAATCGGGAGCGTCGAAGGCCCGAACGCATCGGTTGGCGGTGCACACGATCTGCCGCCGGCCCGAAGCGAAAGCGAGAGGTACGAGCCATGCGCACCATCCAGCGCAAGTTGACCCCCGCGGCCGTGCTCCCGGCGGCGCTGCTGTGGATCGGCTGTTACACCGCGTCGCCGACGGGCTACGCGCCCGGCGTGGGCGCGTCCTACAGCTATGGCGGCTACTCGGCTCCGTCGGGGTCGATCAGCTTCGCGATCTTCGATCACGCGCCGCGGCCCCATCGCTACGACGGCTCCATCTGGTACTACGGAGGCCACCCCCACCATCACGCGCACGGCCGCTTCTGCCACCTGAGCGGCGCGCATCGCCACGACTACGCGCCCTATCGGAGCCACCACTACGCGTTTCACGACGGCTACTACTTCTGGGTCGGCGACCCGCTCGCATTCGGGCTGCGCGGAACCTTCTACGCCTACCAGGGGCACCACCGGCATCCGCACTACTTCGGTGGCTACTGCCGCATCAGCGGGCGGCACCACCACGCCTACGTGCCTTCGCGGAGTGCTCCGTATTATCTACATAACGGCGTGTACTACTACACGGGCAGCTACGACCGGAGGTATTACGCAGAGCGCGATCGATACGACGCGCGCGGCGTGCGCCTCGATCGCATTGCGGAGGGCTACCGGGATCACGAGAGCCCAGCGCACGCCGAGCCCATGCAGGACTCCGAGCAGCAGCCGCGCAGCGAGCGCGTGCGGCGCGCGGAGCGCGTGGACGAGGCGGGGCAGGCGCGGCGCGCGGCGCGCGATCGCGAGGACGAGCAGTCGCTGCGAACGGAAGACCTCGGGGCGGAGGATTCGGCGCAGACCGCGCGCGACGGCCGCCGCATCCCGCGCGCGAAGCGTGCGGATGCCGCGGGCGCGGCCACGGAGCCCGCGAGCGAGCTTGAGAGCGAGCGCGTGCCCGCGAATGCGGGCGAAGCGTCGGCGGATTCGATTCGCGAGCGCCGCGCGAAGAAGTCGGAGCCCGCCTCCGATCGCGCCGCGCCGCAGCGCGATGCGCGCGAGCAGGCCGCGCGCGCGAGCGAGCGCGAGGTTGCGCGCGAGCGGCGCGCCGCGCGCAAGCGGGCCGACGCCGCGCAGCCGCCCGCGGATCCGGCCGCGGCCGGAGGCGCGGGCGAGTAGGCGGCGCGTCGGGGCCCGGCGCCGCGCGCGCACCGAGGCTCTCGGGCCGATGGCCCGCGAGGATCCCCAACGCGTCGAGCTGCGCATCGAGCGCGCCGAGCTGCGCAGCGCGCTCGACGCGCTCGTCTCGGCGATTCGCGACGCGCACGGCCACGCGCAGCTCGTCGGCGGCTGCGTGCGCGATGCGCTGCTCGGATTGCCAGCGATCGACCTCGACCTCGAGGTCTATGGAATCGAAGCCGCCGCGTTGGTCGAGCTGCTCTCCGCGCGCTTCGCGATCGATCTCGTCGGCGAGTCCTTTGGGGTGATCCGCCTGCGCGACTACCCGATCGACGTGTCGCTGCCGCGGCGCGAGTCGAAGCGCGGGCTCGGCCACCGCGGCTTCGAGATCCACTCGGATCCGCACATGGATCCGCGCGACGCCGCATCGCGCCGCGACTTCACGATCAACGCGATCGCGCTCGATCCCGCGAGCGGCGCGCTGCTCGATCCGTTCGACGGCGCCTCCGATCTGCGACGGCGCGTGCTTCGGCACACGAGCGACAAGTTCGCGGAGGATCCGCTGCGCGTGCTGCGCGGGATGCAGCTCGTCGCGCGCTTCGAGCTCGAGCCCGCGCGCGAGACGCTCGAGCTCTGCCGGCGCATCGACCCCGAGGGCTTGGCGCCGGAGCGGATCTTCGACGAGTGGACGAAGTGGGTGCTCCAGTCGACGCGCCCGTCGCTCGGCCTCGCCTTCCTGCGCGATTGCGGCTGGCTGCGGCACTTCCCCGAGCTCGAGGCGCTGATCGGCTGCGAGCAGAATCCCGATCGCCACCCCGAGGGCGATGTGTGGATCCACACGCTGCACTGCATGGATGAATTCGCGAAGGAGCGCATCGGAGTCGAGCGCGAGGATCGGATCGTCGGATTCGCGGTGCTGTGCCACGATTTCGGCAAGCCCGCCGCGACGGTGCGACAGCCCGACGGCCGCATCACCGCGCGAGAGCACGACGCGATCGGCGTCGAGCCCACGCGGCGCTTCCTCGGCCGCATGACCGACGAGCAGAAGTGGATCGAGCAGGTCGTTGCGCTCGTCGCGTGCCACCTCGCGCCGCTGCAGCTGTTCGCCGCGCAGGCGGGCGACGCGGCGATCCGGCGGCTCGCGCGACGCGCGGGCCGCATCGACCGACTGGTTCGTGTGTCGAGCGCGGATTTCCGCGGCCGCCCCCCGCTCGTCGTCGAGCGCTTCGAGGCGGGCGAGTGGCTGCTCGAGCGCGCTCGCGCGCTTCGCGTCTCGAACGAGCCGCCGAAGCCGCTGCTGATGGGCCGCCACCTGATCGAGCTCGGGCTCGCTCCGGGCCCCGCGTTCGGACCGATCCTCGAGGAGTGCTTCGAGCGCCAGATCGACGGCGAGTTCAACACGCTCGAGCAGGGGCTCGAGCTCGCGCGCGCGATCGTCGCGCGGCGTGCGCCCGAGCGCGCGCAGCCGCAGCGCGATTCAGGATAGCCAGCGCCCGAGCGGCGAGCCGTACAGCAATCGGATCAGGCGCTGCATGCGCGCCTCGTTCTTGAACGAGTATGGATAGAGGCTGGCCGTGGCGCGGCCGCCGAATCGATCGATCACGATCGGCTTGGCGTGCGCAAAGCCGCGCAGCGCGGTCGCTCCGTGGACCTGCCCCACGCCGCTGTTCTTGAGCCCGCCGAACGGCGCCTCGAGCACGCCGAATGTGACCGCCATGTCGTTGATGCAGACGCTGCCGCTCTCGATGCGCCGCGCGAGCTCGAGGCCGGTGTGCGGATCCTGCGTCCAGACGTTCGCGCCAAGGCCGTACTCGCTCTGATTCGCGAGCCGAACCGCCTCGTCGAGGTCCGCGACGCGCATGATCGGCAGCACCGGGCCGAACGTCTCCTCGCGCATCACGAGCATGTCGTGGCTCACGTCGGCGAGCACCGTCGGCTCGAAGAACAGGCCGTCGAGCTCGGGGTTGCGCCGGCCGCCCGCGAGCAGCGTCGCGCCCTTCGCGAGCGCGTCGGCGACGTGGCGCTCGATGATCCCGAGCTGCTCGTCCCAGAAGATCGCGCCGATGTCGAACTCGCCGCTACTGCCCTGGCGCAGCCGCGAGACGCGCTCGAGCACCTTGCGCGTGAACTCGTCGGCGACGGCATCGACCACGTAGACGCGCTCGGTGCTGCAGCAGACGTGTCCGCTGTTCAGGAATGCGCCCACCACCGCGCCGCCCGCCGCGGAGTCGAGGTTCGCATCCTCGCAGACGATCATCGGATCCTTGCCGCCGAGCTCGAGCGTGCACGGGATGAGCCGGCGCGCGCACGCCTGCGCGACCGATCGGCCGGTCTCGACGCTGCCGGTGAAGCAGATCTTGTCGACGCCGGACTCGACCAGCGCGGCACCCGTCTCCGCGTCGCCCGTGAGCACCGCGAGCAGGCCGTCGGGAAGGCCGACGCTCTCGAGCAGCTCGCCGACCAGGGCGCCCGAGCGCGGCGTGACCTCGGAGGGCTTGAGCAGCACGGCATTGCCGGCGAGCAGCGCCTGGATGGTCGGGCTCAGCGAGAGGATGAACGGGCCGTTCCAGGGGCTGATCACGCCGACCACGCCGAGCGGCCGATACTCGATCCGCAGCTTCTTGAGGAAGCGCATGAAGCCGTGCAGCGGGCGCTTCTCGGCGCGCAACAGCGCGCCCGCGTGCTTCGCGTAGTAGGTCATCTCGTCGCAAGCGGAGAAGATCTCCATCATCAGCACTTCGCTGCGCGGCTTGCCCGACTCGCGCAGCATCACCTCGATGAAGGCATCCTGGCGCTCGAGCAGCGCGCGAACCGCGCGCGTGAGGTAGCGCGCGCGCTCCGCCACGGGCCGCGCGCCCCACGCGGGCTGCGCCTTGCGCGCGGCCTCGAGCGCCGCGGCGACGTCGTGCGCGTTCTGGACCTCGATCTCGCCGAGGTCGCCGCCGTTCGCGGGGTCGGCGAGCCGCAGGCGGCGCCGCCGACCGGGCTCGGTCGCGACCTCGGTCACGATGGCCACGAGGCGCTCTCCGATGCAGTCGCTCGCGGCTGCCGCGAAGCTCCACTCACGGCGCCGCTCGATCCCAGCCGAGAGCCGACACCATCGAGTGATAGAGGAGATTCTGCTCGAGCACGCCGTGGAACAGCCGCGAGCCGGGGCCGTGCGCGTAGACCGCGACGTCTTCGCCTCCGTGGGTCTCGGAGTCGAGCGGCACGGTCGACTCCTGCAGGTAGTCGGGGTCGGCCGTGTCGACGCCCGTGAGGTCCGGGCGGCCCTTCGTGACGCCGCGGTACACGCGCGGGAGGTGCGGAAAGTACTTGGGGCCCTCGGGCTGCTCGTCGCTCGCGCCGCTGTAGCCCGGTCCGTTCTGGTAAGCGAGCGTCGTGTAGGGCAGCCCCTGCGCGTCGAGAGCGGGCTCGTCGGTCGAGCGACCTCGCTCGTCGTTCTCGACGATGAGTCCGAGGATGTCGTTGCCGCGCGTCGGATAGCCGCCGATCGTGAAGGTGTGGCTGTGGTCCGCGGTGACGACGATCAATGTCTCGTCGGGGCTCGTCCGCTCGAGCGCGGCGCTGACCGCGCGCGAGAGCTCGATGGTGTCGGTGAGCGCGCGGTAGGCGTTGGCCTCGTGGTGGGCGTGGTCGATGCGGCCGCCCTCGACCATCAGGAAGTAGCCGCGCGGATTGCGCTCGAGCAGCTCGATCGCCTTGCGCGTCATCTCCGTGAGCGAAGGCTCGCAGCGCAGCGCGCGCGGCCGGTCGGCCTCGTAGTGGAGGTGCTCGGCGGCGAACAGCCCGAGCACGCGCGACGTGCGGCCGGTGTCGAGGTTGGCGAGCTCCGCGCAGCTGCGAATGAACGCCGAGCCCTCGCGCTGCGCGAGCCACTCGCGCGTGAGGTCGCGGCCGTCGCTGCGCGTGACCGCGGGCGCGCTGAGCTCGGGCCACAGCGCGGCCGTCTCGCGTCCGCCGGGCCGGAAGAACTGCTCGCCGCCGCCGAGCACGACATCGATGCCGTCGCCGTGCGAGAACTCGATCAGCTGGCGCGCGATGTCGGGGAAGCCCGCGGCGCGCGCGTCGGGCGGCAGCTGCGTGTCGCTCTCCCATTCGCGCTCGGGGCAGTGCGCGTAGAGCGCGGCGGGCGTCGCGTGCGACACCGAGGTCGTCGTGACGAGACCCGTCGACAGCCCGCGATCCTCGGCGGCCTCGACGATCGTCGCGAGCCGATGCGCGCCGGCGCGCGCGAAGTCGCCGCGCTCGAGCGTCGCGTCGACGGAGAGCACGCCCGCGCGTGTCTTCTCGCCCGTGACGATCGCCGTCATCGTCCCCGCCGAATCCGCGGTCTGCTGATCGGTGTTGTAGGTCTTCACGAGCGCGACGTCGGGAAAGCGCTCGAAGCTGAGCTGATTCTCCTCACCGCTCTCGCCGCGAAGCTGGCCATCGAGGATGCGCGCGGCGGTCACCGTGCTCACCCCCATGCCGTCGCCGATGAACAGGATCACGTTCTTCGCACGTTCGGGCGCTTCCGGCGGCGCGGGGAGCGCCGCGGGTGCGCGAGCCGCGCGCCCCCCGCCCGCGCAGCCGAGCTGGAGCGGCAGCGCGGGCATCGCGGCTGCGAGCAGCCCGAGCCACGGTCGAATCTGGATCAAGCGAGCCCCCCGTCGATCGAATTTCCGCGCGCACATTCTAGCCGGACTTGGACTCCGCGGCGGCGCTCGCAGAGCCCGAGCTCGACGAGCTTCGCGCGCGCGTCGGCGCGCCAGTCGCGGTTCGCGAGCGGGCTCGCGGGGCTCGGGTGGAGGATCCCCCCGATGCGGATGCCGCGCCCGGCGAGCGCCTCGCGCGCGCGCAGCTCCGCGAAGCGGCCGATTCCGACCACCCATTCCGCCTCGAAGATCTCGACGAGCTCGCGCAGGTGGTCGTCGCAGCGCGCGAACAGCCGCTCGCGCTCGCGCGCTGGCAGCTTGTCGGGGGTGCGGTTGCGCCCGCTCGCCTCGAGGAACAGCAGCGGGCAGTAGTTCGCGATGAAGCGGCCCTCGAAGAAGCGCTCGGGCGTCGCGTATTCGTCTGCAATCGCGCGCCAGAGCCGCGAGCCGCTGATCTCGCTTCGCGTACACGCGAAGCCGCGCACGGGCCGCCTCGGATGCTCGCGCGCAGGCCGGCCGACGCGTTCGTCGATGCCGAGCCAGTCGCGCACGCAGCGCACGTCGCCGAACGGCACGCCCGTCTGTGCCATCCCGAACGGCCCCGGATTCATGCCGAGGGCGATCACGCGCTTGCGGTCGTTGCCGTAGCGACGAAGGTAGGCGTCGTGTGCGCGCCGCGCGTATTCGAGCGGGTTGTAGACGTGGCTGACGGGCGCCGCGAAGCGCAGGCCGTCGAGCCGTTCGCAGAGCTTGCGCGCTGCGCGCCGAGCTCGCGACGCGATGGTTGCGGGCATGTCGTGCTCCTCGCGAGGCGTGAAACGGCCGGATCGTGAGTGGATGGATTGCCGGTTGGGTACGGCGAGTTTCCGTTCGCGGCAAGGGGGAGCGTGCGTCGGAAGATTGGTGGAGGCAATGGCGGAAGATCATCGGAGGCGGTGTAGGAGAGATCCGATGCCCTCGAGCGTGGTCGTCTCGCGGCGGGCGTCCGTTCAGGTCTCGCTGCGGGGCGCCCGATAAGCACTCGCCCGCTCCGGGGGGATCGACTCGCCATGCACAGCCCTTGGTCGGTGGCTTCGCTCGTGAAGATTGCGCTGCCGATCGCCCTGTTGTCGGCTGCCGTAGCGTGGAGCGTCGCGCGCGGCGGCCTCGCTGACACCGCGCGGATGGCCGAGCGGCTGCGCGACATCACCGAGAACGCGAATCCGCAGCAGAATCTCTTCATGAATGCGCGCCGGGTCGCGCTGCTCGAGGCCGAGGCGAGTCAGTCGGCCGACGGCGAGGTCGATCCCGCGCTGCTGCGCGCACTCGCGCAGGAGCTGCTCAACGCGGGCCGCACCGCCGAGGCGATTGCCCGGCTCGATGCGCTCGAGGCGATGATTCGGCGCGGCGACGTAGAGATCCAGCGCCGGCAGTGGATCGATCTGCGGATCACGCAGGCCGTGGCGCAGCTGCGGCTCGGGGAGGAGCAGAACTGCCAGGAGAACCACAACGCGAAGTCGTGCCTGTTCCCGATCCGCGGAGCGGGTGTGCACCCCATTCCGGCCGGCTCGCGCGCGGCGGTGGCAATCCTTCAGCCGCTGCTCGAGCGCAATCCGGACAATCTCGGGGTGCGCTGGCTGCTCAACATCGCCTACATGACGCTGGGCAAGTACCCCGACGGCGTATCCGAGCCATGGCTGCTCGAGCCCGAGCTGTTCGCGTCGGACGCCGACATCGGTGCGTTTCCCGACGTCGCACACGCACTCGGCGTCGACGTCGAAGATCTCGCGGGCGGGTCGATCGCGGAGGATTTCGATGGCGACGGCCGGGTCGACATCATGGCATCGTCGATGGGACTGCAGTCACCGCTGCGCTACTTCCGCAACGATGCGAACGGCGCATTCATCGAGATGAGCGAGGCGGCCGGCCTCACGGGCCTCACCGGAGGTCTGAATCTGATGCAGAGCGATTTCGACAACGATGGCGACTCCGACGTGCTGGTGCTGCGCGGCGGCTGGATGGGCGCCGAGGGTCACTATCCGAACTCGCTGCTGCGCAACAACGGGGACGGCACATTCAGCGACGTCAGCGAGGAGGCGGGGATGCTGAGCTTCCATCCCACGCAGACGGCGAGCTGGTTCGATTTCGACGCCGACGGGCACCTGGACCTGT
The DNA here is from genome assembly GCA_035620755.1 of Myxococcota bacterium. Taxonomy (GTDB): domain Bacteria; phylum Myxococcota_A; class UBA9160; order UBA9160; family SMWR01; genus JACZVU01. Next base: position 4,561 of record DASPGF010000385.1, on the reverse strand, counting down.
TCATCGGCAACGAGTCGACCGCGCAGGACGCCCATCCCTGCGAGCTCTACCGCAACAACGGCGACGGCACCTTCACCGAGATGGCCGAGCGGGCAGGGCTGGCCTTGGTCGCGTTCGTCAAGGGCGTGGTCAGCGGCGACTACAACAACGACGGCCGGCCCGACTTGTACGTCTCGATTCACGGTGAGCGCAATCGCCTGTATCGCAACGACGGGCCCAAGGGCTCCGCGCGAAGCGATCGAGCGTGGCGCTTCACCGAGGTGGCAGCCGAGGCGGGTGTAACGGAGCCGATCGAGAGCTTTCCGACCTGGTTCTTCGACTATGACAACGACGGCTGGGAGGATCTGTTCGTCTCGGGCTACCGAATCGTTCCGGTGGGTGAGATCGCGGCCGATTACCTCGGGCAGCCCAGCCGCGCCGAGACGCCGCGCCTCTACCGAAACAATGGCAACGGGACCTTCGCCGACGTGACGGACGCGGCGCGCCTGCGCCACGCGCTGCTCTCGATGGGCGCGAACTACGGCGACCTCGACAACGATGGCTGGCTCGATTTCTACGTGGGCACGGGCAATCCTTCGTTCGCGATGCTCGTTCCCAATCGCATGTTCCGCAATGCGGCTGGGCGTACCTTCGAAGACGTGACCACGTCCGCCGGAGTCGGGCACCTGCAAAAGGGACATGGGGTGTCGTTCGCCGACTTCGACAGCGACGGCGATCAGGACATCTACCACGTCGTGGGCGGCGCGTTCGAGGGCGACGGCTTTCGCAATGCGCTGTTCGAGAATCCGGGACACGGCAACCATTGGATTGCGCTCGCGCTCGAGGGAGTGAGCGCCAACCGCCCGGCGATCGGCGCGCGCATCCACGTGGTCATCGATACGCCATCGGGAGAGCGGTCGATACACAGGACGGGGCGCAGCGGCGGAAGCTTCGGGGCGTCTCCGCTGCGCCAGGAGATCGGCCTCGGAGACGCGACGCGCATCCGGAGCGTCGTGGTCCGCTGGCCTGCACCCGGCGGAATCCAGTCGCTCGCACCCCTCGAGCTCGACCGCGCCTATCGCGTCCGCGAGGGTGACGCGACCCCGCAGCCGCTCGACCTCGCACCCTTTCGCTTCGCCAGCGCGAGAGCGTCGACCGACTGAGCCGCCGGATCGTCCTCGGCGAGCGGGTCGCAGCGGCGGGTCGACCAGCGATCGAGCGCCTCTCCCACCGGAATCTGACGGGCCGGTGTTCGAGGTGCCAGAGGATTCCCACCCCGTAGAAGCCGGGCAGCTCAGCGCGGCCGATGGCTGACGCCGCACGGCTCCGATTCACGAGAAGAACGAGGCGCGTCACAGATCGTCCGCCGCGCGATGAGCTGCTGCGGGCAAACTGGAGTGGCTTCGACGACGACGTGATGGCCGACGACGAGCGATTCGTACCGCCACGCCGCAAGCTGCGGCATGTCCTACCTCCGGGTGCCGAAGGAACAGCGTCGATCGTGACTGACCGGTGGCTCGTGTCGGCACTCGAAGGGGTTCGTCCCCGTCCAGCGTGGACGGGGGCAGCTTCTCGAGCTCGTTCCCATCGGAGTTCGGCCCATTGGCGGTCTGCGTCCTGCTGCGTTGACCGAGTTCATGGGGAATGGGTCGCAGCACCCGGTTGGTGGAACCTTCAGACCCGAGCGCAACCGCGAAGAAGCGGTGATGCTAAAAGCGGAGACGCGCGGCTCCGTCCAGCCGTTGGGGCACGCGAGTATCGCGGGCGGATTGTTCAGGTCGTGATGCCATCTTGGAGGAAGCTCGGTGAGCTCGCGAGGCGCACGGCTTGCGCTGATCCCGGCGATCGCGGTGATCGCGGGATGCGGTGATCGCGCCGAGACGAGCCGCGCCGAGGCAAAACGCTCGGCTTCCGAATCCGCCGGAAGGCGCGCGGCGACCGCGGCGCCGAGCTTCGTCGGCGCGGAGCTCTGCGGCTCCTGCCACACGCGCGAGCTCGAGAGCTGGCGCGGATCGCACCACGCGCTCGCGATGCAGGCCGCGACCGAGCGCAGCGTGCTCGGGAAGTTCGACGGCGCCAAGCTTACGCAGGGTGGCGTCACGACCCGATTCTTCAGCCGCGACGGGCGATTCTTCGCTCACTCGGACGGCCCCGACGGCGTGCTGCGCGACTACGAGATCGCCTACACGTTCGGAGTCGAGCCGCTCCAGCAGTACCTGATCGCTTTTCCAGGCGGCCGCCTGCAGGCGCTCGGTGTCGCGTGGGACAGCCGGAGCGCGAGCGAGGGCGGCCAGCGCTGGTTCCATCTCTATCCGGACGAGGTGATTCCGCACGGCGACGCGCTGCACTGGACGGGCCCGAACCAGAACTGGAACTTCATGTGCGCCGAATGCCACTCGACGAACCTGCAGAAGAACTACGTCGCGCGCGAGAGCCGCTACGAGACGCGTTGGTCCGAGATCAACGTCGCGTGCGAGGCGTGTCACGGCGCGGGATCGGCACACGTCGCGTGGGCACGCGAACCTGCGAGCGCGGACGCGAGCACGAGCGGGAGCGCGAATCGCGGCCTCGGGGTCGATCTGCGCAGCCGCGGCCGCTGGCACTTCGAGGAGGGCGCGCCAATCGCGAAGCGCACGCCGCCCGCTGTCGGCGACGCGCAGCTCGACACGTGTGCGCGCTGCCATTCGAGGCGCTCGCTGCTGCGCGAGGAGCCGCCGCGCGGTCAGCCGCTGCTCGACACCCACCGCCCCGCGCTGCTCGACGAGCGGCTGTACTTCGCGGACGGCCAGATCCGCGAGGAGGTGTACGAGTGGGGCTCGTTCCTGCAGAGCCGCATGTACGCCGCGGGGGTTCTGTGCAGCGACTGCCACGAGCCGCATTCGCTCGCGCTGCGCGCCGATTCCGATCAAACCTGCCTCGCGTGTCACCGCACCGAGGCGTTCGCGCAGCCGGACCACCACCACCACGAGCCGAGCTCGCCGGGTGCGAGCTGCGTCGCGTGCCACATGTCCGCGCGCAGCTACATGGGGGTCGACGCACGCCGCGATCACAGCTTCCGCGTGCCGCGGCCGGATCTCACCGAGAAGATCGGCGTCCCCAATGCGTGCGCAGACTGCCACGCCGATCGATCAGCCGCGTGGGCGAGCGCCGCGGTCGAGCGCTGGCATGGCACGGCGCGCCGCGCGAGCGCGCACTACGGAGAGATCCTCTACGCGGGTCGACGCAGCCTGCCGGGCGCTTCGCGCGCACTGGCGGATCTCGCGGAGGATCGCGCGATGCCCGCGATCGTGCGCGCGAGCGCGCTGCGTCTGATGCGGCCGGGCTCGCGCGAGGCCGACGCGCTGCGCGGCTCGCTCCGAGATCCCGAGGCGATCGTCCGCCTCGCCGCGCTCGAGGCGGCCGAGTCGGTCGAGCCCGCGCTGCGGATCTCGCTCGCTCGCGCGCTGCTCGGCGACCCCGTGCGCGCGGTGCGAATCGAGGCGGCTCGCTCGCTCGCGCTGATCCCCGCTGCGCTCTGGGAGCCGGGTGATGCGGCGAAGCTCGAGGGCCCGCGCGCGGAATACCGCGCCGCTCAGGCTGCCAACGCGGAGCGACCCGAGGCGCACCTCAACCTCGCGAGCCTCGCGCTCGCGTCGCGCGATTTCGACGCTGCGCGATCCGAGCTCGAGCGCGCGCTCGAGCTCGGGCCGTGGTTCGTACCCGCCTACGTGAATCTCGCGGACGTCTACCGCGCGCTCGGGCGCGAGGCCGAAGCCGAGAGCGTGCTGCGCGGCGGGCTTGCGCGTGTGGGCGAGAGTGCAGAGCTCCGGCACGCGCTCGGCCTCGCGCTGGTGCGCGCGCGGCGCAGCGACGAGGCACGCGCCGAGCTCGCTCGCGCGTCCGAGCTCGCTCCCGAGATTTCGCGCTACGCGTACGCGTACGGAGTCGCGCTCCACTCGGCGGGCGCGGCGCAGCGAGCGCGCGCGGTGCTCGAGGAAGCGCAGCGGCGCCACCCCGGCGATCCCGATCTGCTGGCCGCCCTCGCCACGATGAGCCGCGACGCGGGGGATCTCGAAGCTGCGCTCGCGTATGCGGTGGCGCTGACGGAGCTGCTTCCCGACGATCTCGGCGCGCAGCGGCTCCTCGCCGAGCTGCGATCGCGCGCCGATTCCGGCAGCGCCGAGTGACGTCCGAATGCGGGAACTACTTCAGATCGCGCGCTCGCGGAGCTCGAGCCTGTCAGAACGCCAATCTGTTCTAGACTGCAGGCGCGCCGGGGGGTTCCGCCGCCGATTCGCGATTCGGCGCGTCGCAGTCTGGCTCGCGCAGCCCGCCGTGTGCGCGGCGCACTGGGCCCGTGCTGCGGCAAGCCCGGTCGTCGCGCGGCGGTCGGCAGGCATGACGGGGTCGGAATGCTCGAGGAGCGCGTGGAGCACGCGGGACCACAGGAGTTCCGAATCGCATTCGATGGCGTGTGCCTCGAGCGCGGCGATCGCGTGATCTTCGACCGGCTGTCGTGCGGGTTTCCGCGCGGGCGCATCTCGGTGGTGCTCGGAGGAAGCGGCGCGGGCAAGAGCACGCTGATCCGCATGATCGGCGGCCT
>DASPGF010000384.1:0-2341 GCA_035620755.1 Myxococcota bacterium | reverse complement strand
CGCGCTCGACGTAGGCCGCGTCACGAGATTCGAGCGTGAGCAGCACCTGGTAGGAGGGCTCGCGCAGCTTCGGATACGAGCCCAGGATCAGGTCCGGAAATTCCGCGACCAACGCGTTCAACACGTCGACGATCTCGCTCTCGCTGCGCCTGACGTAGACCCGTCGCAACACGAACGGAACGCCGCCGAAGCGGTCTCGCGCGGATTCGAACTTCCGGCGCAGGCCCTCGGGAATGCCCGGAAAGATGTAGACGTTGTCGACGACCACGAGCGGAAACCAGCCATCGCCCGCGTCGATTAGCGCCGCGCCCGCCGGAACCTTCGCCATCTTGAGCTGGCTCGCGGTGAGGTCGTCGCCGAGCGCGGCGCGAACCCGCTCTTCGAGCGTCTTGTCGATCTCGACCGCGCGGCCGAACGCCTGCGCCACGCCCTCGATGGTGAGATCGTCGTGGGTCGGCCCGATTCCACCCGACGTGAATACGAAGTCATAGCGCGTGCTCATCGCCTTGACTTCCGCGGCGATGGTGGCGACATCGTCGGGAATCGTGACGATGCGCTCGACGTCCACTCCGAGCGCGCGCAGGCGCTCGCAGAGGAAGGGAGAGTTCGCGTCGACGACCTTGCCGGAGAGGATTTCGTTGCCGATCACGAGGATGCCGGCGCTGGGCATGGTCGCGAAACTGTATCGAAGGCGTCGATTCGGGCCAAACAGCGCACAGCGGGGAATGCGGCGCGCCGCCGAGCCGCGCGGTGCTTTGAACCGGCGGGGCGGTCGCGTATGATCGGCCGCTGACGCGCGACGCTGCGAAGCCACGCTTCGGCGTCACGCGGCCCGATCGACGAGCGCTCCGCAGGACGAGGCAGCATGGCCGACCAACCGCGATTCGAGACCCGGGCCATCCACGTCGGACAGGCCGCCGACAGCGCGACCGGCGCGACGATCGTTCCCATCTACCAGACCGCGACCTTCACCCAGGACGCGATCGGCGAGAACCGCGGCTACGAGTACTCGCGCAGCGGCAACCCGACGCGCGACGCGCTCGAGGCGGCACTCGCCTCGCTCGAGGGCGGCCGCTTCGGCCTCGCGTACGCGTCGGGCATGGCGGCGATCCACGGCGTGATGCAGCTGCTGCGCGCGGGTGACCACGTGGTGGTGTGCGACGACCTCTACGGCGGAAGCTACCGGCTGTTCACCAAGGTGATGACCGGCTTCGGAATCCGCTTCTCGTTCGTCGACGCAACGCGGCTCGAGGCCGTCGCCAAGGCGATCGAGCCGACGACGCGGCTGCTGTGGATCGAGAGCCCCACGAACCCGATGCTGCGCATGATCGACATCGCGGGCTGCGCGCAGATCGCGCAGCGCAGCCGCATCTGGCTGGTCGTCGACAACACCTTTGCGAGCCCCTACCTCCAGAATCCGCTGCCGCTCGGAGCGCACATCGTCGTTCACTCCACCACGAAGTACATCGGCGGCCACTCGGATCTGATCGGCGGCGCGATCGTGGTCGACGACGAGCAGATCGCGGCGCGCCTGCGCTTCAGCCGCAATGCCACCGGGGGCGTGCCCGGCCCGTGGGATGCGTGGCTCGCGCTGCGCGGCGCGAAGACGCTCGCGCTGCGCATGCGCGAGCACGACGCGAACGCGAGGCGCGTCGCGGAATTCCTGCGCGGGCGAGCCGAAGTGGCGCGCGTCCACTACCCGGGCTTCGAGGACCATCCCGGCCACGAGCTCGCGCGGCGCCAGATGCGCGGCTTCGGGGGCATCGTCACGCTCGACCTCGCGGGCGGGGAGAAAGCCGCGAAGACGTTCGCGCAGAGCACGCGCCTGTTCGCGCTCGGCGAGAGCCTCGGCGGCGTGGAATCACTGGTCGGCTACCCGTGGACGATGAGCCACGCCGCGTTCGAGCCCGACGCCAAGCGAAGCAAGGGAATCAGCGAGGCGACCGTTCGGCTCTCGGTCGGCATCGAGCACGCCGACGATCTCTGCGACGACCTCGCGCAGGCGCTGCGCCGCGCGGCGGGCGCGGGGTGACGCGCGCGATCCTGCTCGTCGACCACGGCAGCCGCCGCGCCGCGGCGCACGCGCAGCTCGAGGCCGTCGCCGAGCAGCTGCGCCCGCGCGTGCCCGGGGACATCGTGGCGATTGCCCACCTCGAGCTCGCGCCGCCCGACATCGCGAGCGGAATCGACGCGTGCCTCGCGCAGGGTGCGACCCGCATCGTCGTGCACCCCTTCTTCCTCGGCCCGGGCCGCCACACGTCCGACGCCATCCCGACCGAAGTGGCGCGCGCACGCCGGCGCCACCCGAGCCTCGACATCCGCATCAGCGAGCCGCTCGGCG
>DASPGF010000383.1:0-2480 GCA_035620755.1 Myxococcota bacterium | reverse complement strand
GCCGACGCGCGAGCCCAGATTCCACGCACGAGCTCCACCTGCAGCGCCACGCCCGCGCTGCGCGCCGCCTCGCTCAGCGGCGTGCCGAACAGGAAATCCTCGAAGCGATTCGCCGACGAATGACACTTGGCGTCGCGGCTCGACTCGAGGTCCTCGATCGCGGTGAGCAGCGGATCGATCGACATCCCCGCGTCGGCGCCGTCGAGCGATTCGCCCGGCGCGGCCGCCCACGCGTCGGTCTCGGCCGCGCGCGTGCTGCGCGCCGGCACACCCGCGAGCTGCGACGCGACGAGCGCCGCGATCAGCGGGAGCCACTCACGTTTCATTCGATCCGCCCCCGCCGAGCGCTGGCCTTCGCTGCAGCGTTTCCCGCGCACTGACGCTGATTTGCAGCACCACACGCGCGAAGATAGAACGAGCCGCGCATCCGCCCAAGCCGCGCGCGACCACGCCTCGGCTCGGCTCTGGACCCTTCGGCGAGCCGCGCGATATACTTGGGCGCATTTCGACCTGGGCCACCTGGGTCACCCGGACGACGTGGGTCCATGCTGGGTCCGACTCGGGTCAATCGGGTCGACTGGGAGGCTTCGCGATGGAACTCGCTCTCGCCCGACGAGCGTCCGCGGCGCTTCGACGTCGCGCCGTGCTCCGACTCACCCTCACCGCCGCGGTATCGAGCTGCCTCGGGCTCGGAGCGCTCGGAGCCGCGACATCGGCGAAGGCAGCCGAGGGTGATGCCGACGGAGAGATCACCGAGGACGGTTTGCAGCGGGTTGCGATTCGCGGCGCCGGTACGTTCTGGGTGCGTCCGAACGTCGATCTCGGCGCATACGATCGGGTGGCCCTCAAGCCGCTGCGGCTCGAGTACAAGAACACACCGCGCCACCATCGCATCGGCTCCCTGTCGGCTGGCGTCTTGCTCACGGATCGCGAGCTCGAGCACCTTCAAGAGTGGTTCTACTCGGCGTTCAAGCAGGGGCTCGCGCGCGGCGAGGGCTTCGGTCCCGCGTCGCAGCCCGAGCCCGGCCTGCTCTGGGTCTCGGCCGCGCTCGTGGACGTGGTCGTGCGCAATTCGCAGCGACCGACGACCAACGAGGTGAGCTTCAACCAGGATTACGGCGAGATGACCTTGCGCGTGGAGTTCTCCGACAGCGAGACCGGCGAGGCGCTCGCGCGCTTCGAAGAGCGCCGCACGATCGGCCCCTCCGAGGACTTCATCGACCGGCTGTTCAGCTACGACCACTACTCGTACGGCAAGGCCCTCCGCGCCAACTTCGCGCGCTGGTCGGAGATCGTCAGGAAGCGCATGCACGCGCAGCGCAGCGCGTCGGTCCGGTTTTGAGCGCGGCCCGCGGCGACCGCTAGACTCCGGCGGTCAGCAGTCCCACGCGCTGCGCGACGCCGATCGGGCGCGCCATCGAAAAAGCGAGCATGGATCAACCGGAAATCGCCGGCGCAGACGCCGCTGTACGCCGACACACGCCCTTGTTGTTGGCCTTCTTCGTCGCGAGCGGCTGCGCAGCGCTGATCTACGAGGTGATCTGGTTCCACCTGCTGCGGCTCGTGGTGGGCGCGTCCTCGGTCTCGCTCGCGATCGTGCTCACGAGCTACATGGGCGGGATGTGCCTCGGCAGCCTGGCTCTCCCGCGCTGGGTCTCGCCCGGTCGCAATCCGCTGCGCGTCTACGCGTATCTGGAGCTCGGCATCGCGGCGTGCGGCGTCGCGCTGCTCGGCCTGCTGCCGCTCGTCGGGAAGCTCTACCTCGCGATCGTCGGGCACGGCGCGTCGGGGCTCGCGCTGCGCGCGTTCGTCTGCGCGATCTGCCTGCTGCCGCCGACGCTGCTCATGGGCGCGACCTTTCCCGCGATCGCGCGCTGCCTCGACTCGACGCGCATCGGCATGTCGCGGCTCGGCTGGCTCTACATGGCGAACCTCGCAGGCGGCGTGATCGGCTGCCTGCTCGCGGGCTTCTACCTGCTGCGGCTCTACGACACGCTGATTGCGACGCTGTTCGCCGCGCTGCTGAACGCGGCGGTCGCGGCGGCCGCGCTGGGCGTCTCGTCGCGCGCGGCGCTGCGCGCCGCCGACGCGCCGAAGCTCACGCTTCCCTCGCTCGCCGAGCATCGCCGCATCTACTGGGTGATCGCGCTGTCGGGCCTGACCGCGCTCGGCGCGCAGGCCGTCTGGACGCGCCTGCTCGGCCTCGCGCTCGGCGCCACGGTCTTCAGCTTCGCCATCATCCTCGCGATCTTCCTCGCCGGCCTCGGCATCGGCAGCAGCGTGGGCGCTGCGGTCGCGCGCGCGGTTCGATCGCCCGCTCGCGCGCTCGCGGCCTGCCAGCTCGGCCTGGTGGCCGCGATCCCCTTCGCCGCGCACGTGATCAGCAACGAGCTCCCCTATTGGCAGCTCAACCCCGATTTCCTGTCGAGCTTGTTTCAGCGCTATGCGCACGACCTGCTGCGCAGCGCGGTCGCGATCCT
>DASPGF010000382.1:0-2942 GCA_035620755.1 Myxococcota bacterium | reverse complement strand
AGGCGTCGTCGAGCAGCAGCTCGATGCGCTCGCGGCAGAAGAGCTTGCCCTCCGCGCGCGCCTTGTCGTGGTACTTCGCCTCGCCGCCGCGGCGGATGCGCTCGAGCTTGTCGCCGACGTCCGATCCGTGCTTCAACGCCCCTCCCCCCAGGTGCGCGCGCTCGATCGACAGCGCCGCAGTGCTGCGAAGTTACCTCGCGCGCCCGATCACGCCGGTCGTTCCATCGGATTACTCGCGCACCTGCGCGCGCTCGCGCGCGCCGAGCTTTGCGCGGAGCACGCGGCCCGGAAGCTTGCGCGCGAGCACCTCGCGCTCGAGCCACGCGCTCGCATCGACCAGCGCCTCGAGGTCGACGCCCGTGCGCACGCCTTCGCGCTCGAACAGATCCACGAGATCCTCGGTCGCAACGTTACCCGATGCGCCGGGCGCGTAGGGACAGCCGCCGAGGCCCGCGAGCGAGCTGTCGAAGCAGCGCACGCCCGCCTCGAAGCCCGCCTGCGCGTTCGCGAGCGCGCGGCCGTAGGTGTCGTGCAGGTGCAGCGCGATGCGCTCGAGCGGAAGCTCTGCGGCGACCGCGCGCACGAGCTCGCGCACCTGGCTCGGGGTGCCCACGCCGATGGTATCGCCGAGCGAGATCTCGTCCGCGCCGAGCGCGGCGAGCTGGCGCGCGAGATCGACCACCGCCGCGACCGCCACCGCGCCCTCGTACGGGCAGCCGCAGACGGTCGACACGTAGGCGCGCAGCGCGATGCCATCTGCGCGCGCGCGCTCGTACACCGGGGCGAGTCGCGCGAGCTGCTCGGCGATCGAGCAGTTCGCGTTCTTGCGGTTGTGGGTCTCGCTCGCGGAGATGAAGGTCGCGGCGATTTCGATCGAGCCCGCGGCGCGCAGCCGCGCGTAGCCCTGCTCGTTGGGCACGAGCGCCGCAAAGCGCACGCCGCGCGCGCGCGGCAGCGCGGCGGCCAGCGCGTCGGCGTCCGCAAGCTGTGGAATCCAGCGCGGCGAGACGAACGACGCGACCTCGATGCGGCGCAGCCCCGCGGACGCGAGCCGCGCGATCAGCTCGCGTTTGCTCTCGGTGGGTACGAGCTCGGCTTCGTTCTGCAGGCCGTCGCGCGGGCCGACCTCGTAGATCTCGACGCCCGCGGCGGCCCCGTCGAGCTCGACGTCCGGCGCGCGCGCGTCGCGATCGGACATCCCGCTCGGCTACTTGCCGTAGTCGTAGAAGCCGCGGCCGGTCTTGCGGCCGAGCCAGCCCGCCTCGACGCGCTTGACGATCTCGAGGCACGGCGCGTAGCGCGGGTCGCCGTACTCGCGGTGCAGGCTCTGCAGGATCGCGTGCACGACGTCGAGGCCGACGAGATCCGCGAGCTCGAGCGGCCCCATCGGGTGATTGCAGCCGCCCTTCATGCAGGCGTCGATGCCCTCGGCATCCGAGACGCCCTCGCTCAGCGCGAACGCGGCCTCGTTGATCATCGGGAACAGCACGCGGTTGACCGCGAAGCCGGGCAGATCCTTGACCTCGATCGGCGTCTTGCCGAGCGCGATCGCGAACTCGCGCACCGCGGCGACCGTGGAATCCGCGGTGCGCAGGCCGCGCACCACCTCGACGAGGCCCATCAGCGGCACGGGGTTGAAGAAGTGCATGCCGATGAAGCGCTCGGGGCGCGACACGAACGAGGCGAGCTTCGTCACCGACAGGCTCGAGGTGTTGGTCGCGAGGATGCAGCGGTCGCTCACGATCCCGCTCAGCGCCTCGAGCAGATCCTGCTTCAGGTCGAGATCCTCGGGCGCGGACTCGATCACGATCTCGCAGCCCTTGAGCTCCTCGAGCGACTCCGCGCCGTGGATGCGGCTCAGGATGCCTTCGCACTGCGCCTGCGTGAGCTTCTCGCGCGCGACGAGCTTCGCGAGGCCCTGCTGGATGCGCGCGAGCCCGCGGTTCACCGATTCCTGCTTGCGGTTCTGGAAGATCACCTCGCAGCGGATCTGCGCAGCGACCTGCGCGATCCCGCAGCCCATGGTTCCGGTTCCGATGACGCCGACCTTCTTCATTGCGCTGCCTTCATTGCGAGATGCACTCCACCGCGAGCGCGACGGCTTCGCCGCCGCCGATGCACAAGGTTGCGATGCCGCGCTCGAGCTTGCGATCCGCGAGCGCGTAGAGCAGCGTGACGAGCACGCGCGCGCCCGAACAGCCGATCGGATGTCCGAGCGCCACCGCGCCGCCGTTCACGTTCACCTTCTCGAGCGGAATCGCGTGCTCCTTCGCGGCAGCCATCGTCACGCCGGAGAAGGCCTCGTTGATCTCGTAGAGGTCCCAATCGGCAGCGCGCGTGCCGGTCTTCGCGAACAGCTTCGCGAGCGCGTCGACGGGCGCGAGCGTGAACCACTTCGGCTCGCGCGCGGCCGCGGAATCCGCGACGATGCGCGCGAGCACCTTGAAGCCCTTGGCGCGCGCGGTCTCGGCCGAGCAGATGACGAGCGCCGCCGCGCCGTCGCTGAGCGACGAGGCATTCGCGGCGGTGACCGTGCCGTCGCGGCCGAACGCGGGCTTGAGGGTCGCGAACTTGTCGAGCTTGCCGCGGCCGGGCTCCTCGTCCTGGTCGACGAGCAGCGGCTCGCCGCTCTTCTGCGGCACGCCCACGGGAACGATCTCGAGCTTGAAACGCCCCTCCTTCTGCGCAGCGAGCGCGCGGCGGTAGCTCATCGTCGCGAACTCGTCCTGGTCGGCGCGCGAGAACCCGCAGCGCTGCGCGACGAGGTCGCCGCACACGCCCATGTGCATGTCGCCGTAGGGGTCCCAGAGGCCGTCGGCGATCATCGAATCGACGATTTCGGCGTTGCCCAGCCGCAGCCCCGCGCGCGCCTTGGGCAGGATGTAGGGCGCGTTCGTCATCGATTCCATGCCGCCCGCGACGACCACCTCGGCTTCGCCGCA
>DASPGF010000381.1:0-3513 GCA_035620755.1 Myxococcota bacterium | reverse complement strand
GAGGCGGGCCGCGAGGTGATCGGCGTGACGATGAACCTCGCGGGCAGCGCGTCGCGCTGCTGCTCGCTCGCCGATGCGGACGACGCGCGCCGCGTCGCGGATCGGCTCGGCATCCGCTTCTACGTCGCGAACTACGCCGAGCGCTTTCGCGCGGAGGTGATCGAGCCGTTCGCCGACGAGTATCTCGCGGGGCGCACGCCGATTCCGTGCGTCACCTGCAACTCGCGCTTCAAGTTCGACTACCTGCTCGAGCGCGCGCGCGCATTCGGCGCGCAGCGCGTCGCGACGGGCCACTATGCGCGCGTTGACCGCGATCCGACGACGGGACGCTGGCGGCTGCGCGCCGCGCGCGACGCCGAGAAGGACCAGAGCTACTTCCTGTTCGAGCTCGGGCAGGCGCAGCTCGCGGCGCTCGAGTTCCCGCTCGGCGAGCTCGATAAAAAGCAGGTTCGCGCACGCGCCCACGCGCTCGGCCTCGCGACCGCCGACAAGCCCGAGAGCCAGGAGATCTGCTTCGTGCCCGACGGCGACTACGCGCAAGCCGTCGAGCGCATTCGCCCCGGCGCGCTGCCGGGAGCGGGCGAGATCGTCGACGGCATCGGCCGCGTGCTCGGCACGCATCGGGGCATCCATCACTTCACGGTGGGCCAGCGCCGCGGGCTCGGCGTCGCGGCCGCGCGGCCGCTCTACGTCACGCAGCTCGATGCCGCGCGCAACCGCGTCGTGGTGGGCGAGGCCGCGGCGCTCGAAGCGAAGGGCGCGCGGCTCGCGCGAGTGTCGTGGGTAGCGGGCGAGGCGCCCGCGCGCGCGCTGCGCGCGAGCGTGCGCGTACGGCACCGCCACGCGGGCGCCGCGGCGACCGTCGAGCCGCGCGCGGGCCGCGAGGCCCTGCTGCACTTCGACGAGCCCGTGCGCGCGGTGACGCCCGGGCAGGCGGCGGTGCTCTACGACGGCGACGTCGTGCTCGGCGGCGGCTGGATCGCCGAAGCCCTGTGACACAGAACGACGACACCCACTGCGAGGGCGCGCTCGCCGCGCTCGATCTGGAGTTCGCGGATCCTGCGCTGCTCGAGCTCGCGCTCGCGCATCCCTCGTATTCGCACGAGCGCGAGGCGGGGCGCGGCAACGAGCGCCTCGAGTTCCTCGGCGACGCCGTGCTCGACCTCGTGGTCGCGCAGGCGCTCTACGAGGCCCATCCCGACTGGGACGAGGGCGACCTCACGCGCACGCGCGCCGCGCTCGTCAACCAGCGAACGCTCGCCGAGCGCGCGCGCGAGCTCGAGCTCGGGCGGGTCGTGAAGCTCGGGCGCACCGAGATGCGCTCGGGCGGAGCGGACAAGGATTCGATCCTCGCGAACTGCTTCGAGGCGATCGTCGGCGCGATCTATCTCGACGCGGGCCTCGCGCGTGCGGAGGCGTTCGTGCGCCGCGCCTACGGGGCCGCGCTCGCGAGCGGGGGCGAGCTGGGTGCGCGCGACGAGAAGACGGCGTTCCAAGAGTGGGCGCACGCGCAGCATCGCGAGACGCCGAGCTACCGCACGGTTGCGGACAGCGGCGTCGAAGACGACGCGAAGCGGTTTCGCGTCGAGGTGGCGCTCGGCGGCGAGATCTGGGGCCGCGGCGCGGGCCGCTCGAAGCGCGGCGCCGAGCGAGCGGCCGCGGCCGACGCGCTGCAGAGGCGCGCTACGGCGGATTCGCCGGCGCGCGCGCGCGTGGAGCGCGAACGTGCCGGCTGACGCGCCGCACCGCGCGGGGGTCGTCGCGATCCTCGGCCGGCCGAACGCGGGCAAGTCGACGCTGCTCAACCGCCTGCTCGGCGAGAAGATCGCCATCACGAGCGCGAAGCCGCAGACCACGCGCAGCCGCATCCTCGGCATCCTCACGCGCGAAGGCTTCCAGATCCTGTTCTTCGACACGCCCGGCCTGCACGAGAGCACGCGCGCGCTCAACGTCGCGCTCAACGAGATCGTCGACGCGGCCGCGAAGGACTGCGACGTCGGCCTGCTGCTCGTCGACCCCTACGGCGGCTGGGGCGCGGACCACGCCGCCCTCCACGACCGGCTGCGCGCGCGCGGCTGCCCCGTGATCGTCGCCTCGACCAAGGCCGACCTCGAGAATCGCCGCAGCGCCGCGTGGCCCGCCGACGCGCCCGCGCGGCGCGAGATCTCCGCCGCGACGGGCGAGGGCGTGGACGCGCTCGTGGCGGAGATCGCGGGTCAGCTGCCGATCTCGCCGCCGCTCTACCCCGAGGATCAGCTCAGCGATCGGCCGCTGCGCTTTCTCGCCGCGGAGCTGATCCGCGAGGCCGCGTTCGAGGAGCTCTCCTGCGAGCTTCCCTACGCGCTCGCGGTCGAGGTGGTGGAGTTCGACGAAAGCCGCCCGGATCTCGTGAAGATCCGCGCGGATCTGCTCGTCGAGCGCCGCTCGCAGAAGCAGATCGCGATCGGCGCGGGCGGCGAGATGATCAAGCGCATCGGCGTGCGCGCGCGCGGCGAGATCGAGGCGCTGCTGGGCAAGCAGGTTCATCTGGCGCTTTGGGTGAAGCTCGAGCCGCGCTGGGCGCGGCAGCCGAAGCGGCTGAAATCGCTCGGCTATTCCTGATCGTGCGGGCCCCGCGCCGATTGACTGCGCGGGCGGAAATCGTGTAGGGTGGCCGGCCAGCTTTCGATGAGTACGGCGGCCCGCTGCAACGACGGGTGCCGCCCCGCCCGCACAGGAGACCGCATGAGCCGCAGCGATGTCGTGATCGCGAGCGCCGTCCGCACGCCGATCGCGTGCTTCCAGGGCGCGTTCGCATCCCTCTCGGCCTCGGACCTCGGCGCCGTGGTGGTTCGCGAGGCCGTGAAGCGCGCGGGCGCGATCCCCGAAGACGTCGATGCGGTCTACATGGGCAACGTGCTCTCCGCGGGCATGGGCCAGGCGCCCGCGCGGCAGTGCGTCATCAAGGCGGACTTTCCGGTCTCGACCAACGCGGTCACGGTGAACAAGGTCTGCGGCTCGGGCCTGCAGGCCGTGATGTTCGCGCGCCGCGAGATCCTGGTCGGCGACGCCGAGGTGATCGTGGCCGGCGGCATGGAGTCGATGACGAACGCGCCGTACCTGATGCCCCAGGCGCGCAGCGGCTACCGCATGGGCAACGGCCAGATCATCGATTCGATGATCCACGACGGGCTCTGGGATCCGTACGACAACATGCACATGGGCAACTGCGGCGACGCGGTCGCGGAGAAGTACGGCTTCACCCGCGAGCAGCAGGACGCCTTCGCGCGCGCGAGCTTCGAGCGCGCGATCCAGGCCCAGAAGGCCGGCAAGTTCAAGGCCGAGATCGTTCCGGTGTCGGTGCCCTCGCGGAAGGGCGACCCGGTGGTGGTGGAGGAGGACGAGGGCCCGAAGAAGGCGCAGCTCGACAAGATGGCGGGGCTGCGGCCGGCGTTCTCCAAGGAGGGCACCGTCACCGCCGCCAACGCCTCCTCGATCAACGACGGCGCCGCCGCGCTGGTGGTGGCCAGCGCC
>DASPGF010000380.1:0-3891 GCA_035620755.1 Myxococcota bacterium | reverse complement strand
TCTGTCTGCCCGCCCGACCGCGCGAAGGCAGCTTCCTTGCATTGCTGATCGCAGGTGATGAAACCCGGCCTTGGGGTGTGCGGTTAATCGAGGCCGGCGGCGTCGGCGTCGACGGCTTCGCGTAGCTCGTCGAGGAAATCGGGCAGCGCGGACGTCACGCGGCTCCAGTTCGGGATCTGCGGCAGCCCCATCGGATCGCGGACGAAGCCCAAGCCCGCGGCCATCAACGCGCGCGAGAACGTCTCGACCGCGACCTCCTCCTCGTGCCGATCGAACAGCAGCCCGTTCAGCGCGGCGTCGTGGCTGTAGGAGGCGATCGCATCCTGCGCGGTGCGCGTGTACGCGGCCGTCAACGTGTTCAGAAAGCCCGCGTCGAACTCGACGCCGTACGAAGCCAGGTTGCGGATCAGCGAGGACGCGATGTCGCACACCATCCGGTGAAGACCCTGGTTCGCGTCGTCCTCGGAGAGCTCGCGGTGCTTGTGGTCGTAGTTGTCGACGATCTCCACCTGGCAGATCCGCTTGAGCGAGCAGTTGCGGTAGACCTCGGTGAGCATCCCGACCTCGAGCCCCCAGTCGCTCGGCACGCGATTGATGCGCGCGAGCTCCGTGGTCATCGAGCACTCTCCGGCGAGCGGGAAGCGGAACGAATCGAGGTATTCGAGCAGCGGATGGCTGCCGATCACGGCGCGCAGGGATCGCAGCAGCGGCCCGACGAACAGGCGCGTCACGCGCCCGTTGAGGCGATCGGTGACGCGGCCGTAATAGCCCTTGGCGAACTCGTAGTGCAGGTTCGGATTCACGGTCGGGTAGCACAGCCGCGCGAGCAATTCGCGCCGGTAGTCGACGATGTCGCAGTCGTGGATCGCGATCACGCGCGAGCGGTTCGTCGCCAGCACATAGCCGCAGGCGAGCCAGGTGCTGCGGCCCTTGCCGTCGCCGCCCGGCTCGAGCCCTTCTTCGCGCAGCGTCTCGAGCAGCCCCTGCACGCGACGACCGCTGTTCCAAAGCAGCACCGGCGGCTCGCCGCCGCTGGCGACCAGACCGTCGAACAGCGCGCGCATCTCGTCGTACTCGGCGCGCGCGTCCGTGCCCGAAATGCTCACGATGATCTCGCCCAGGTAGCGCACGCCGCGCAGCACATCGACGATCCCCTTGAGCGCGGGTCCGCGCAGCTCGGAGATCAGACAGGGCAGCACGAGCGCGATCGGCCGCACGCGCGAATGCTGCAGGAGCTCGCGCTCGAGCCGTCCGACGTCGGAGCTTCCGAGCCGATGCAGCGTCGTGATCGAGCCGCTCTGATGGAAGTCGGCCACGGAGGCGGACACTCGCACCCGCGCGGTCGCCGTGTCAAGGCGCGCCCGCCGGCAGATGCGGCGAGCGCGGCGCGAAACGCGCTTCAGCTGGCTTCGACGGCGGTGATCTCGTCGAGCATCGCGATCGCGGCGGGGTCGATCTCGACGAACTCGAGCCCGACGTCGAGTGTCATCGGGTCGAGCTCGGTCGCCCAGGCCACGCGACCGATCGCGACGACGGTCGCGCCGCCGACGCTGAAGGTGACACGCAGCGTGGAGCCCGGATCGATCTCGCAGCCAACCGCCTCGAAGCGAATGCCGCCGGCCGAGAGGTCGCGCCCGACGCCCAGCAGATCACGCGCCTCGACGGGCGCGAAGGAGATCACCTGATCCGTGCCGATTCGGCGATATTTCCGCCGATCCTTGCCATTCGAGACTTGCTTGGACATCCGGGCCTCGAGGGCGCGGGTGCGCGCCACCGATCCCGTTTCGTCCGGCTTCGCCCGCCGCTTGAGACCCGCTTGGCCCCGGCCGTTCCGCTTCGTGTCGAGGGGGTTCGGCCGCTGGCCGGGGCCCAGGTTGGCCGGGCTCGTTGATCCAGCCGCGGCCAACTGGGTCCCCGCCAGCGGCGGACCCCTCGAAGGAGCGCGAAACTGCGCGGGCTAGCGGCGCTGGGTCGGATCCCGGAAGAGGTCGAGCTGTCGGCCCGCGCTCGCGCGCTGCTGCAGGCGGGCGAGCTGGACTCCGAGGCCACGCGCGGGGCGGGAGCCCGCCTGGGTGCGGGCCAGAAGACCCATCGCGAGCTGGTGGATCTCGGCCGCCGATGCCACCGGCGACGCGAGCGTGCGGCTGCGCGAGGTCGTCGAGCGGTCCGCAAAGCGCAGCTTGAGGGTCACGCGCGCGGCCGAGAGCGCCTGCGCTCGCAGGTCGGACTCCAGGCGGCGCGCGATCTCCTCGATCTGGGAGCCGAGGATCTCGAGGTCCAGCGACTCGTCGAGCGTGGTTTCGCGGCTCACGCTCTGGGGGTGGCTCGCCGCGCGGACCGGCCGGTCGTCGCGGCCGGTCGCAAACCCGTAGATGCGCAGACCCTGGGTACCGAGCGCCGCCTGCAGGCGCGCGGGCCCGATCTCGACGAGCTGCCCGATGCAGTGCGCGCCGAGCTCCGCGAGCGCTGCCGCGGTCTTGCTGCCCACACCCTCGAGCCGAGTGACGGGAAGCGGGCTCAAGAACTCCGCCTGGCGCCCCGGATCGATGCTCGCGCAGCCCGAAGGTCCGGCTTCCTGCGCGGCGAGGCGAGCGAGGAACTTCCCCGACGCGATGCCGACGCGCGCGCGAAGCCCGAGCTCCTCCGCGGCGATCGCCTGCAGCCGCGCGGCGATGGCCGCTGCTGATTCGCTGCATCCCGTGATGTCGAGGTAGGCGGCGCCCAGGCCGAACGGCTCGAGCCGGTCGAATCCGCGTCGCCAGCAGACGAAGAGGCGACCCGAAACTTCTCGGTAGCGCCGCATGTTGGTGCGCGCGGTGCGAGCCGTGGGACAGAGCTTGAGCGCCTCGACGACGCTCTGATCGAGCTCGACCCCCGCCGCGAGCGCGTCTTCGCTTGCCCCCTGGACCCGACCGCGCTTGCGCGGGTCGCCGCCGACGATGATCGGCCGATCGCCGAGCGCCGGGTCGTCGGCGCGCTCGACCGCCGCGTAGAAGCACGGAACCTCCGCGAATGCGACCGCGCGCATCACCGCACCGGCTCGAGCAGCAGCCGCCGCGCGCCGGATTCCCGAACCAGCAGCCGATCCGTGACGAGCAGCGACGAGCGACCGGCCATCCAATCGGGGAGGCCGTCGCGGAAGTGTTCGTGGCCGGGGTGCTCGCTCTGACCTGGCGCGATCGCGACGAGCGCCTGATCGGGAGAGCTCGCATCCACCACGAAGCGAAACGCCGACACTACGCGCACCGCGAACGAGCCGCTCCCCTTGAACTCCGCGGTGTTGATCGTCTCGCCGCCTCCGCCGTAGGGCAGCTCGGACAACTCGGCGAAATCCGATCCAGCGCGCGCGGCGCCGAATGGCCGGAACGAGAGCCGGTGCAGCCTTCCCCATCGCCACTTGCCGCGATTCGCGCCGAGCTCGAAGGAGAGCAGCAGCCAGGTCTTGCGGAGGCTCTCGTGGACCATCGCGCTCACGCGCGCCGCGTCGAGCCCGACCGCGGAGGAGCCGTCGATCGCAGATCGCATCAGCGCGAGCGTCAGGCTCGCGACGTCCACCTGGGGAAGCGCGCGGTAGCGCGCGGCGAGATCTGCGCCGATCGCGAAATCGAGGATCTCCTGCGCGAGATTCTCGACGAACACGTGATACGCGGCGGCCCCGACGCTGTCGGCCCCGGCGATTCCATTCCACGACACGAGCAGCTGCGCGATCTCCCGCGATTCGATCGACAGGCGCTCGATCGGGCCCGCGGCTTGCAGCGCGGTCGCGATCAGTCCGCTCGAGGCGTGCGAGCCCACGTCGGCCTGCAGCTCGGACATGCGGCGCAGATCGATGTTGCGCCGCTGGATGCTCGACTCGAGCAGCGCTCGAATGCGCTCGGCGCGGCTGCCGGG
>DASPGF010000379.1:0-3220 GCA_035620755.1 Myxococcota bacterium | reverse complement strand
CTCCACGAGGCTCGCTGCGTTCTCCTGGATGCGCTCTCGCCTCGAATCGATCACGAACACGACGCCGTCGACCTGATCGAGCAGCTGCTTGCGCGTGGGCGCCTGCTCGGCGCCGCCCGGCACGGCCGTCATCTGGATGCGCGTGCGCAGCCCGCCGATCTCGCCGAGCTCGATCGCGAGCGTCTCGTAGCTGACCGTCGGGTCGATGCGCGTGGTCTCGCGCTCGATCTCGCCGCGGTGATCGGCGCGCAGCTTGCGGCGGACCGAGTGGAGATTGGTGGTCTTGCCCGCGCCATCGATTCCCCAGTAGAGGATGCGCGCATTGACCGCCTTCTCGTCTGAGCTCAGCTTCGCCATCAGATCTTTCCCTTTCTCGACAGCAGGCGGCGCGCGTGCGTCGAGATCGCGCGCGGGACGTCGCGGCTGCGCATCAGCGTGCGCAGGTCCTTGTCCTGGAGATAGTTGACGAACTTCATGGCCATCGCCTGGGGGCACTTCGGGTTCGCGGCGAGCGCCTGCTTGATCTGATAGTTGCGCGTCCAGTCGCGGTTCATCGCGATCACGCGATACACCTCGTCGCAGACGTTGCGCGACTGCGCGATCGCGACGATCTCCGACTCCGTGATCTTCGGGCTCGTGACCGCCGAGATCGCGACGAGCTTGTTGCGATCCCGCACGAGCAGGCTGCGCGCCTCCTTGTTGCCGAGCCGCCCGATCTGGATCTTCTGGAACACCGTCATCTTCTGCACGAGCTGGAAGATGTTCCCGCCCTTGAGATTCTCCTGGATCTGCTCTTCGCTGAGCGCCTCGTCGTTCTCGACGAGCTGCTTGGCGAACCCGCCGAGCTCGTTGCCGAGCACCGCGCGCAGCGCGGCCTCGGCCTCCTCGTCGCTGATCGCGGAGTCGGCGCGCCGGCCGTCGAGGTCGCGGGCGACCTCGCCCGCGCCGATGAAGTTGAGGATGCGCTCGATCACGGCGCGGCCCGTGAGCGGATTGGTGCCGAGCGCATCGACGATCTCGGGCGCGCGCAGCATGCGCTCCTGGTTGTTCGAGATGATGTCGACGATCTTGCGGTGCGGCGACGCGGCGAGCTTCGCGATGGTCGAATCGTCGGTCGCCGGATTCAGCGCGATCAGCTCGAGCTGATCGGCGTCCTCCTTGCGGCACTCGGCGAAGAACGACAACACGGCAGGGTGGGTCGGGCCGCTGAGCACGGTGTTGGTGATCGACGGCGGAAGGGCCTCGAGGCTGTCGCGCGCGGTGGACTTGACCTCGGGGTCGGGATCGTGCGTGAGCGCGAACAGCACGGTCGCGAGCTCGATCGCGGGAAGCGGCAGCGCACCGCGCGCGGCCATCAGCCGCGTGTCGCGAGGTGCGTCCTGGCGCGCGTACCGCTCGGCCTGGGTGGACAGGGTCAAGCGGATCTTCTTCGCCTGTCGCTCCATCGGCGCATCCCCGCAGCGAGCCGGGGCTGCGCGCCCCGACCTGAGGCCGGCCACGCCTCGGGCCGGCTACGCACCCTCCGCCTGAGCCGACTGGGCTTCGGCGACGACTCGATCCCTGACGTGACTCGGAGCCTCGTCGTAGTGGGAGAACTCCATGTGGAACTCTCCCTGCCCGCCCGTCATGCTCGTCAGGTGGCTCGCGTACTCGAGCATCTCAGACATCGGCACTTGTGCCTGTACGACCTGAGTCGAACCTTTCGCCTCGCTCGACTGGACCCGACCGCGCCGGCTCGAGAGGTCTCCCATGATGTCGCCCACGAATGGGCCCGGGATCGAGACCTCGATGTTCATCACGGGCTCGAGCAGGATCGGGCTCGCCTGCTGGACCGCACTCTTGAGGGCAAACGACCCCGCCAGCTTGAACGCCATCTCGTTGGAATCGACGGGGTGATGCTTGCCGTCGATGCAGTGCACGCGCACGTCCACGACTGGAAAGCCCGCGAGCGGCCCCGCCTCGCAGGCTGAGATCACGCCTTTCTCGACCGCCGGGATCAGGTTCCGCGGAATCGACCCTCCCTTGATTTCATCGACGAACTCGATTCCTTCCCCGCGGGGCTTGGGCTCGATCGTGATGTAGCAGACGCCGAACATCCCCTTGCCACCGGTCTGCTTCTTGAGCTTGCCCTCGACGTTCTCCGCGCGGCGCGTGACGGTCTCGCGGTAGGGGACCTTCGGGCGCTTGAGCTCGACCTCGACGCCGAAGCTCCGCTGCAGGATCTGCACCGTGGTCCGCACGTGCAGCTCGCCCATGCCGCTGAGCAGGAACTCGCCCGTCGAAGCCTCCCGACCCAGGTGCAGGGTCGGATCCTCCTGGACGAGGCGCCCGAGCGAGGCGTAGACCTTGTCCTCGTCTCCCTTCGATTTCGCCGAGATCGCGTACGAGATCACGCCCTGGGGAATCGCGATCTCGCGCAGCGCGGGCGCGTCCCGCTCGGCGCCGAGCACGTCGCCCGTGTGCGTGTGCTTGAGCTTTGCGACGGCGACGATGTCGCCCGGCCCGGCTGCATCGACTTCGACGTGCTCGCCGCCGCGCATCAGCTGGAGCTTGCCGAAGCGCTCCTTCTGGCTGCGCGTGAGGTTGAGCACGCTCGAATCCGAGCGCACGGAGCCCGACACGACGCGGAACACCGAGAGCGTTCCCGCGTAGCGATCGATGATCGTCTTGAATACCAGCGCGGAGAACGGCGCGTCGGGGTCGGCCGCGACGGCCGCGTCGTCCGCGGTCTTCCACGGCGCGCGATCCGCCGCGGACGGCAGCAGCTGGAGCGCCGCGCGCAGCGCGGTGTCGACGCCGAGCTCCGCGATCGCCACGCCGCAGCAGACGGGCGTGAGCCGGCGCGAGCGCGTCGCGATCACGAGGCCCTGCGCGACCTCGGCGTCGCTGAGCTCGCCCTCTTCGAGATATTTCTCGAGCAGGCCATCGTCGCACTCCGCGACCGCCTCGACGAGCTGCGCGCGCGCATCGGAGGCCTGCTCCGCGATCGGCTCGGGAATCTCGCGCTCGCCGTCGGCCGTGACGGCGTGCATGGTCAGCAGATCGACCACGCCGACGAAGCCGTCGGCGTGCCCGATCGGAAGCGCGACGACGACGGGGCGCGCGCCCATCTCCCGCAGGGATTCGACGCACGCCGCGAAGTCGCTGCGCTCCTTGTCCATGGCGTTCACGAACGCGATCACCGGGAGCTCGAGCGACTCGCAGAACTGCCACATGCGCT
>DASPGF010000378.1:0-2662 GCA_035620755.1 Myxococcota bacterium | reverse complement strand
CTCGCGGGCCGCTGATGCGGGAGAGCCTGCTCTCGCTGCTGGCGGGCTGCGTGTTCGGCGCCGGGCTCGCGCTCTCCGGCATGACCGATCCGTCGCGCGTGTTGGGCTTCCTCGACGTGGCGGGCGACTGGGATCCAACGCTCGCGTTCGTGATGGGCGGGGCGCTGCTCGTCACCTTCCCGTCGTTTCCCGCGATTCTGCGGCGCTCGCGCCCGTGGCTGCGCGCCGCGTTCTCGCTGCCGACGCGCAAGGCGGTCGACCTCAGGCTGCTCGCGGGCGCTACCTTCTTCGGTGTCGGATGGGGGCTCGCGGGCTTTTGCCCGGGCCCCGCCGTGGCCGCGCTCGCGCTCGCTCCCGCCGCGGTCTGGCCGTTCGTGGCAGCGATGATCGCCGGCATGGCGCTCGCCCAGCGGCTCCCCGAGCCGAGCGAGCCCGCGCGCGCCAGCGCCGATCGTCAATAACGCCGCACGAGCCCGCAGACGACGCCGCGCACCTCCACCTCGTCGGCGGGCACCACGATCTCGTCCATCGCCGCGTTCGCGGGCTGCAGCCGGACACTCGCGCCGCGGCGGTAGAACTTCTTGAGCGTCGCCTCCTCGCCGCGGATCAGCGCGACCACCGTCTCGCCATCGCGCGCCTCGCTGCGGCTCTCGACCACCACGTAGTCGCCGTCTCGAATCTGCTCGTCGATCATCGAGTTGCCGCGCACTCGCAGCGCGAAGCTCGCGCCGCTGCGCGGAACCAGCGCCGCGGGCACTTCGAGCGTCTCTTCGACCTCGACGGCTTCGAGCGGCGCGCCGGCCGCAACGAGCCCGAGCAGCGGAAGCGAGACGCTGCGCGCGTCGGGCGGCGAGACGGGCTCCACCGAGCGCGAGCGATTCCACGCCTTGCGCAGGAAGCGCTTGTCGACGAGGTGTTGAACGTGCTTGTGGACCGTCGCCACCGAGGACAGCTGGAAGTGCGCTCCGATCTCCTCGAGGCTCGGCGAGTAGCCGTGATCCGCTACGAAGCGGCAGATGTAGTCGTAGATTTCGCGCTGCCTACGCGTCAACGCCATCTCGCCCTCCTCGGCCTCCGCGGTCCCCTCGGCCCCCTCGCCGTACTGCTGCGCGATTAGGCCGCCGCACCGGCTCGCGCGCGAGCATTGACGAAAGATAGGCGAAAGTCAATGGGCGCCGCTCAGGCGGCGTCGAGCTTCTGGTCGGGCGCGAGGCGGTAGAAGCGGCGCAGCTCTGCGAGCAGCGCCGGTGTATCCGCACGCCGCGGATAGCGGCGCTCGAGGCGGCGGCAGTAGTCGCGCGCGCGGCGGTGGGCGGTCGCGTAGCGCTCGCGCGCGTCTCGGTCCATCCACGAGCACCAGTGGAAGCGCTCGAAGTTCGCGAGCCCGTCGCAGCCGTGCAGGCGCGCCACCGCGTAGCGGTCGACCTCGCTCTGCAGCTCGAGCACGAGGCGCGTCACCGACCACTCGCGATGCGCGAGCCAGGCGATGTAGAGCAGGTGGCTCGTCTCCTCGATCACCGCCCAGGGGTCGGCGGCGTCGGCGGCGTCGATGTAGATGCCGACGCGCAGCTCGGCGGGCGCCTCGACGACGAGCAGACCCGAGCGCGGGCTCGCGGGCGGCAGCAGCTCGCGCGCGGCGTCGGGATCGACGACGAACTGCTCGGCGCGCAGGTCGAGGTCGAGCCGATAGATCGAGGTGATCCAGCGCTGCGCGTCGACGATCGCGCGCAGCAACGCGACATCACGCGCACCGCGCGCCGCCGCGCAGCTTCCGGCCGCTCCCCGCGTCATTGCCACCAGCGCGTGCCCGATCGATCGGGCAACAGCTGGCCCGCGCGCAGCAGGCGCTCGCGGTCGCGCGCGCTCCCCGTGATCAGGTAGCGCTCGAAGATCCCGAGCAGATTGCGCGACTGCTCGCTGCGCGTGCGGTCGCCCACCTCGGCGAGCAGCTCGACGAACTCGCCGAAGTGCTCCGCGAGCTCGCCGTAGAGACGCGCCCAGCTTCCCGCCTCGCCGCGGCTGCGCAGGCCGCGCACGACGTCGCCGTAGGCGAGGGATCCGATCTGCCGGTAGTAGTGGGTGTCGATCGCGCGGCCGAGCAGGTGGTCGGCCAGGAACCCCGATACGAAGAGCGCGTGGTCGCCGAGCCCGCGCATGCGGCGGATCCGGTCGGCCCCTTCCTCGAACTGCGCGACCAGCAGCGCTTCCGCGAGCGTCTGCTCGCCCTCGAGGCCGTCGCGGTTCACGAGCACGCGCTCGTCGAGCAACTCGACGAGGTAAGCGACCGCCATTGGGCTGGGTTGCACCGCGAAGCGCTCGAGCGCTCCCGCGAGCAGCTCGGCGAACAGCGCGCGCGGGGTGCTGCGCTCGATCTGCACCGATCCGTCGACGAGCAGCTTGCCCATCGGTCTCCCTGAGCGGTCGTGCCCCTTGGAATCGGCAGTTCGGAGCGCGAGGCTGAGCGGCGAAACGCCCGGAGAATCTCGGCGCGGCGGCTTGACCCGGCGAGGCGAAGTGTTTATTTTGCGACGCCTGGCAGTCGGAGCCACCGTCTGCCAAACAGGGCACTGACGCCCGTCGGGCCATGGGGGCCCGGCGAATTCGAGTCAGCCAAGCATCCCTGCACAATCCGCGCGCCCCCTCGACTCACGAGTCGAGGATG
>DASPGF010000377.1:0-6200 GCA_035620755.1 Myxococcota bacterium | reverse complement strand
CATCACGAAGATCTGGAAGCCCTCGCGCGCGCCCTCGACGAGGGACTCGTAGACCTTGACGCGCGCGCTCAATCCGTAGAGCGCGATCCCGACCGCGAGCAGCGGCATCAGCCACGAGTTGAAGATGCCCTTGGCGATTTCCCAGATGTTGCTCTGCGACGAGCTCAGCTCGCGCGCGAGCATTACAGCGATCCATGCGCCGACCGCGAGCATCAGCGCGACACCCAGTCGGGTCAGAGGTTGGCGCTCGCGTGCTTCCGGCAGCGCAATCTGTGACTCGTCGATGCTCGCGTCGCCCGCGTCTACTCGGAAGTGCACGGCAGATCGTTCGTACGAGAATACGCGCAGGCGCGCGAGCAGCTTGGCGACGATGATCGCGGTAATCGTCGAGCAGAGCGTCGCGAGCACCGAGGGCAGGAAGATCGCTCCCGGGTTCGCGGAGTCGAGGCTCTGCCGAATCGCCATCACTCCGGTCGGGATGACGGCAAGCCCGGCCGTGTTGATCGCGAGGAACAGCGCCATCGCGTCGGTCGCGACCGCCTTGTTCGGGTTGAGCTTCTGCAGCTCCTGCATCGCCTTGAGGCCGAATGGAGTCGCTGCATTGCCGAGCCCGAGCACGTTCGCGGACATGTTGAGGATCATCGCGCTGATCGCGGGGTGATCGCGCGGCAGCGCGGGAAAGAGCCAATGCATCACGGGCGCGAGCAGGCGCGCGATGCTCGCCATCACGCCCGCGTCGCGCAGCACGCGCATGAAGCCGAGCCAGAGCGCCATCGTTCCGAGAAGGCCGAGCGCGGTGTTGATGGCGAGACTTGCGGAATCGAACAACGCCTGGTTGACGGCCGGCATGCGGCCGTTGGCCGCCGCGGTCACGACCGCGCCCACGAGCAGCGCGATGAAGATGGCGTTGAGCACGCTCCCCCCGGATGCTGCCGCCGAGATCGTTTGCCGCGTCGCAGCCTCCCGGATAAGCTGACTCGCGTCAAGCGAACAACCCGGAAGCTCCCCCCGCTTCTCGGCGCGCACGGCGCAAGCGGTGAGTCCTTTCTCCAGCGAAATGGCTCGTGCCGCAGCGCACGCGCGAAATCCGCGACCGCTGGTGCCGCGCCGCCACAACGGCCGCAGCCGCCCGAGGAGGGGACCGATGCGACGTGTCTCGAGTGCATTGGCGCTGGCGCTCGCGCTCGGCGGATCAGCGGGCGCGGCGAACCTCGAAAGCCGCCTCGACGCCGCGCTGCGCGCACCGGCCCTGCGCGATGCGCGCATCGGCGTGCTGGTGGTCTCGGAGCGCGATGGCCGCGTGATCTACGAGCGCGGCGCCGACCGCGCGCTGATTCCCGCCTCGAACCAGAAGATCCTGACCGCGCTCGCGGCGCTATCCGCGTGGGGACCCGCCCACCGCTTCGTGACGTCGATCTTTGCGGACGCGCTCCCCGACGCCGATGGCGCGGTCGGGCAGCTCGCGGTGCGCGGCGGCGGCGACCCCGCGCTCACCTCCGAGGAGCTCTGGCGGCTCGCGGCGGATCTGCGGCTGCGCGGAATTCGCAGCGTGCGTGGCGGCCTGCTGCTCGACGGCAGCGCGTTCGACGCGCAGCGCTGGCACCCGAGCTGGGGCGACACCTCCGCGCGCGCCTATCACGGGCCCGTGTCGGCGCTCGCGGCCAACTACAGCGCGTTCTCGGCGACCGTCGAGGCGGGTCGCGCGCCGGGCGAGCCCGTGCGGGTGCGCATCGATCCGCCCATCCCTTATCTGCGGCTCTCCAACCTCGCGACGACGGGCGGCCGCAAGGCGGCGGCAAGCCTCGCAGTCGATCGCCGTGCGGACGAAGCCGCGGAGGAGGTCGTGGTCTCGGGAGTGGTGCGCGCGGGCAGCGAGCCGACCACCATTCACCGAAGTGTGCTCGATCCGGTCCGCTACGCAGGTTCCGTGCTGCGTTCCCAGCTCGAGGCTAACGGCATTCCGGTTGCGGGCGATGATCGCGTCGCGCCCGTGCCCGCTTCGATGCGGCCCGTGCTCGAGTTCGAGGGCAAGAGCCTCGCGGATGTCGTGCAGCTGTTCCTGAAATACAGCAACAATCCGATGGGCGAGATGCTCGTCAAGGCGCTCGGCGCGCGCGGCGGCGCGGTCGGCAGCTGGCCGGACGGGATCGCCGCGGTGCGCAGCGAGCTCGAGCAGCTCGGCGTCGATCTCGCCGGGCTCGCGATGGTCGACGGCTCCGGGCTCTCCTACGACAACCGCGTGACGCCGCGCACCCTGGTCTCGGCGCTGCGCGTCGCGAGGGATTCGTTCCGCTTCGGGCCCGAATTTCTCGCGGCGCTTCCGATCGCCGCGGCGGACGGCACGCTCGAGAAGCGCACGGGCGACGCCGCGAACCGCGTGCGTGCGAAGACGGGCCTGCTCACGCAGGTCACGTCGCTATCGGGCTTCGCGGTGTCGGCCGACGGCGAGCCGCTCGTGTTCTCGATCCTCGTGAACGGCTTTACGGGCAGCGACGAGGCGGCGATGGATGCCGTGGATCGCTTCGCGGCCGAAATCGCGAACGGGCTGCCCGGGCCCGCCGCGCCCGCGAGCGATCAGTGCGCTCGGTAGGCGGCGAGCACGGAGCCCGTGTAGATCGCCGGTAGCGAGTCGCCGCGCTCGAGGCGCGAGTCGATCCGGCCCGGCCCCCAGTTGTAGGCCGCGAGCGCGGTCGGAGTGTTTCCGTAGCGCAGATGGAGCTCTTCGAGATACGCGATTCCCATGCGCACGTTCACGAGCGGGTCGAAGAGCGTCTGCGCGCCGAACCACGGGATGTCGAGCTTGGCGGCGAGCTCCTCGCCCGTGGGCGGCATGATCTGCATCATGCCCATCGCCCCGACCGGGGACAGGGCGAATGCATTGCCGCGGCTCTCCACGTGGATCACCGCCATCACGAGGTTCGGATCGATCGCGCGCAGCCGCGCCTCGCTCACGATCGCCTGGGCGACGCGCGCGACCTCCTCGCTGCTGAGGCCGGTCTTGCGCGCGTCGAGATAGCGGATCGCGCTCTCGACCGCGGCGTCGGGCGCGCTCGCGCGCTCGGCGGGCTCGGGCCGAGCGAGCGAGACCGCGGGCAGCTCGGGCGGCAGCGGTCGCTTGAAGTGGCCGCAGGAGAGGGTCGCGAAGGAAATGCACGACAGCGATACGAGAAGGCGGCGCAGCATGGCGATCACCCGATGCCGAGAACCGAGATGCCGAGCGCGTCGATCGCCCGGTAGTTGTTGACCACGGCGACGGCGGTCGCGAGGACCACGAGGCCGAGGAAGCCGTGCTTGACGGGGAGCGGCAGGCGGGTCGTCTTGAGCAGGAAGACGACCGCCGCGATGGTGAGTGCGCTGTCGACCAGCAGGCCCGGCACGAGACCCACGGTCTGGAACAGCCAGCTCGAGAGCGGATTGGCCTCCGTCACTTCCCAGCCCGCGAACGGCTCGCGCAGGCAGAGGTAGGTCGTCCAGTGATCGATGGCGGACAGCGCGAGCGTGGCGAATGCGAGTAGCGGCACCGGACCTCCGTCCCGGATCCCACGCGGGCTCCGGCTCTGCGGCGGAGGGAGCAAGAAGCGTGCCCCGGCCGGGCGTGGAGGCGATCTGCCTTTCGAGATCGAGCGCTTGCAGGGCTCGTTGCCGATTCGTGAGACACCGCAAGGATCCGCGCGGCGCGGAGCTCGTGTGAACTTTGCTTCCGCTTTGTCGACCGCGGGCGCCTCGGGTCGCCGGGGGCGGCTTGGAAAGCGCAGGGCCCGGCGCGGATCGAGCCGATCCGGCCGAGCCCTGTTCACTTCACTTGATCTGCGGGTCTCTCAGAGGAGAGGGTGGCCGCGCGGGCTAGCGGCCTTTGCGGGCCTTGCCCTTGCCGAGCAGCAGCCAGTCGATCGAGACGTTCTCCTTGAGCGCGAGCGTGATCAGAAAATCCGTGTGCGGCGTCGTGCCGCTCTCGTACCGGTTGACGTTCTGCTGGAAAACACCCAGATCACGCGCGAACTGCCGCTGCGAACGGTCGCCTCGAACCGCGGCGAGTCTCTCGGGAAGCTTCCGCTTGAGGCGCGAAACTGAACCTGTGGCCATATGCTCGATTCTCCTGATTTTCGCAGTCCCGAGCGCCGGCCGCGCGAACCCGCGGGCCCCAAACTCGATCTCCCGTCGAATCTCCGATCCGGTCGGGCGACTCCTTCGCGGGAGCCATTCACCGCGTACCGAAGCGATTCACGGAAGATCGAAAAGCCCACTGGCGGCACGGCTGGACTCGAGACGGAGTTGGATGCGTCCACCCTCGTGTCGCAGCTTGCGTTGTTACGTGATTCGATGTTCCTTATAGTGCTTCCCGCTGCTGTCGCTGGTGTTCGCGGTCTGTTGGTTTGGATCCGCAGGTCCCATCACACGCTTGCGTCACCTGCGATGCGGCGCAGTGTAGGTGCGCGCCGCAGCCGCCGCAAGGGTTCTGCACCGAAATTTCCAAGCGCGAGGCCGCAGCTTTCGCGGCCGAATCCCGGAAGTGTGACCGCCGTACCGACGGTGCGCGCGAACGCCACACACTTCGAGCCGACGGCGGTTCGACCGTTCATGGAAGTGGAGCGTCGATCGCGGATGAGTGCGTGGAATTTGGAGTGGGCGCTAGTGTGTTTACCTAGGTTGCGCGTGCACGGTGCGCGTGCGCTCGGTGTTTTTCCCAATATTGGATCAGAATAATGTGTTGGCCGACCCAGTTGCGCGTCGAGGTGCAGAATTGCGCGGAGCGGGCAATCGACTTCGAGTGACCGGTGGAAGCCTGTCGGGCCGGCGTTTCCGCGCTCCGCAGGCAGGCGTTCGGCCCACCGCCGACCGCGTGCGCGAGGCGCTGTTCGCGAGGCTCGGCGAGCTCGAGGGCCTGCGGGTGCTCGATCTCTACGCGGGCAGCGGCGCGCTCGGCATCGAGGCGATCTCGCGCGGAGCGGCATCGGCGCTGTTCGTGGAGCGGGACGCTCGGGTCTTGGCGGTGCTGCAGCAGAATCTGGCTTCGCTCGGGCTCGAACGCACCGCGCGTGTCGTCGCCGGGGATGTGCCAGCCGTGTTGCAGCGGCTCGGCGGCGAGGGTGTGCGCGCCGACCTCGCGCTGATCGACCCGCCCTACGCATCGGGCGAGTCGGCGCGCGCGTTCGACGCGCTCGTGGGCTCCGGAATCCTCTGCGCGGGCGCTATGGTGGTGCTCGAGCGCGGCAGGCGCGATGCTTCGCCCCAGGTGTCGGGCCTGACCGCGCTCGATGAGCGCCGCTACGGCGATACGGTCGTGGCGCGCTTCAGCGCGCGCGGGATCGACCCGGCGGGAGAGCCCTGATGGCCGATCGCAGCCAGGCGCAGACGGTCGCGGTCTTTCCCGCGAGCTTCGACCCGCTCACCAATGGCCACCTCGACGTGGTGCGGCGCGCGCTCGCGCTGTTCGATCGGCTCGTGGTCGCGGTCGCCTTCAACGTCGAGAAGGAAGGCACGTTCTCCAAGGACGAGCGCGTCGAGATGATCCGATCCGTGTTCGGTGACGAGCCGCGCGTCGAGGTGACGGCCTTCGACACGCTGACGGTCGATTTCGCCAAGCAGATCGGCGCCAAGGTGATCATCCGCGGCCTGCGCGCGATGTCCGATTTCGAGTACGAGTTCGAGATGGCGCTGATGAACAAACACCTCTACCCCGAGATCGAGACGGTCTTCATGATGTCGAGCCAGAAGTATCTCTACGTGAGCTCCTCGCGGCTCAAGGAGCTCGTGCGCATGGGAAGATCGGTGGACGACTTCGTGCCGGCCCTCGTCGCGAAACGGCTGCGGCAGAAGCTCGCGCCGCCGCGGCAGCGCTGACCGCCCGCCGGCCCGCGAGCGCGCCGGCGGCTTCGTTGTTGCGGGCGCCCGCTTCCGTTAACCTCGCAGCCAACAAGGGAAATTTCCGAGGCGAAGCGATGGAGCAGCGGCGCATCCTGGTCGCCGTCACAGGCGGAATCGCGGCGTACAAGGTTCCGGAGCTGGTGCGCATGCTGCGCCGCGCGGGCGCGTCGGTGCGCTGCGCGACCACCGCGAACGCGCGCGAGTTCGTCACGCCGCTCGTGCTGCAGACGCTCACCGCGCACCCCGTGCGCGGCGAGCTGTTCGACGCGAGTGAAGAGGGACGGATCGATCACATCTCGCTCGCGGACTGGGCGGAGCTCGTGATCGTCGCGCCC
>DASPGF010000376.1:0-10121 GCA_035620755.1 Myxococcota bacterium | reverse complement strand
TGCGACGCCCGGCGCGACCACCGCAGTTGCGACACCCAGTGCGAGCGCCGCGTCGGAAGCGTCCGGCGCGCGCGGCGATGTGCAGCCGCTCGAGCCGAGCCCCCGCGACGCGCAGCTGTTCCGCGCGCTGCAGACGCCGCTTCCGCTCGTCGAGCAGCCGTTCGACGAGCTCGCGCGAGGAGCCGGAGTGGCCGCCGACGCGCTGCTCGAGTTCGCGAGGCGACATCTCGGCGGCGCCGTGCGCCGCTACGTGGGAACGCTGCGCCACCGCAAGCTCGGCGTGAAGGAGAACGGCATGGTGGTCTGGCGCGTTCCGGAAGACGCGATCGAGGCCACGGGCCAACGGCTCGCGCAGGCTCCCGAGGTGAGCCACTGCTACGCGCGAAACGCGATCCCGGGCTTCCCCTACACGCTCTACAGCATG
Organism: Myxococcota bacterium; assembly: GCA_035620755.1. Classification (GTDB taxonomy): domain Bacteria; phylum Myxococcota_A; class UBA9160; order UBA9160; family SMWR01; genus JACZVU01. The sequence goes on along the minus strand of DASPGF010000376.1, from coordinate 9,697 downwards.
GTCCACGGGCCAACGCGCGACAGCTGCCGCGAGATCGCGCGCGCGCTCTCGCTCGCGACTGGCGTACGCGACTACGCGCTGCTGTTCAGCGAGCGCGAGTTCAAGAAGCAGCGGCTTCGGTACTTCCTGCCGGAGCTCGACCGCTGGTGGCTCGCTCGCAACTGAGGTGGCGAATGCTGCTCTCCCAGACCGCCGAATACGCACTGCGCGCGATGGCGTGGCTCGCGACCGCGGCGGGCCGCGACCCGGTGCGCGCGGTCGACCTCTCGCGCGCGACGGGAATACCCGCCCACTATCTATCGAAGGTGCTGCGGCGCCTCGTGCTCGCAGAGCTGCTCGAATCGCAGAAGGGGCAGGGGGGAGGATTCTCGCTCGCGCGCGCACCCGCGGAGATCGCGCTCAGCGAGGTGCTCGCGGCGGTCGACGCGTTTCCCGCGCAGGGGCGCTGTGCGTTCGGCTGGGGAAAGTGCGACGCTTCGGACCCGTGCCCACTCCACGATTCGTGGAGTCATCTCAACGACCGCATTCGCGACTGGGCGGCCGGCACGACGCTCGAAGAGATCGCGAGCTCGGCGCCACGGGGTCCGCGATTCGCCGCGCACATCGAGCCGACGTGAAGCGGGCGCGCACGAGCCTCGCGCCGCGATCCGATCGCCTTCCGATCGCGCCGATCACCGCGTGCGCGACCGCGCTCGCACTGGCGGTCGGAGCTTCCGCACCGGCGAGCTCGAGCGCGACTCCTACAGATTCGGACGACGCGCCTTCGAGCTCGAGCGCGATTCCGGCGAGTGCGGTCGACGCGCCTGCGAGCGCTCGCTCGCTGCCGGTGGACTGCGACGCCGCGCGAGCCGCGTGCGACGAGGCGGTCGAAGCGCTCGTGCGGCGCTGGTTCGACGCGCTCTCGGGCCCCGCCGGCGAGCCCTCCGCGCTCGGCGCGCTGCTCGCGGCCGGGCCGCTCGAGATCTCGCTCGATGGCAATCGGCTCGCCGATCGCGCGGCGCTGATCGCATGGGCGTCGGCGCTTCGCGATCGTTACGCGCGTATCGAGTTCGAGCTCGACGAGATCGAGGTCGAGCCGCAGCGCGATCGCTCGCGGCGCGTGCGCGTCGAATTCGACCGGCGCGCGCTCGATCGCGAGGGCTACACCCATCTGGTTCGGCGCGAGCAGACCTGGCGCGTCGAGCTCGAGCCCGGCGGCACGCCCGTGGTGCGCGGCATCGACGAGCGGCAGCTCCTGCCGTTTCCCGGAACCGGGCCGGGCGTCCTGGGATTTTGAGTGAGCGGAGGAGCGGGCGTGAGCTCGAGAGCCTGCGCTCTGCTGGCGGTGTCGCTGCTGATCGCGAGCGCCGCGGCCGGCCGCGAACCGAAGTCGCTGCCGATCTACGACGGCGTCGGCGCGGAGTTCTCGGCGCCGAGCAGCCTCGGGCGCGAGGTGCGCCTGTCCGAGTTCCGCGACAAGGTCGTGCTGCTGTACTTCGGCTACACGAGCTGCCACGCCGTCTGCCCCGCGACGCTCGCCCACCTGCGGTCGCTCGTGGGCTCGCTCGCGGCCGATTCCGAGCGGGTGCAGGTCCTGTTCGTGACGGTCGACCCCGAGAACGACAGCGCGGATCACCTGCGCGAGTACCTCGCGCGCTTCGACGCGCGCTTCGTCGGTGTCACGGGCAGCCGCGAGCAGATCGAGCGCATCGCGGGCTCGTTCATCGTCGAGCACGCGAGGAGCCACGACGTCGAGGTGAGCAACGCCTACAACGCGCGCAAGGCGGCTGCCGACCGCTCGTACATCTACACACATTCGCAGCAGATCTACCTGCTCGACAAGCTCGGCCGCACGCGCGCGCTCTACTTCACGGGCTCGCCGCTCGACGAGATGCAGGAGGATGTCACCGCGCTGCTGAGCGAGTAGCGCATCGCAGCGCGGCGATCGATACAACGTCCGACCCGTTTCGGGGCGCGCGCAGGAGCACGGTCCGAAGTCGAAGAGCACACAACGACACTCCGAAGGAATCCACGATGACGATGAGATCACTCGCCGTATTGCTCGCCCTGGCCATGAGCGCGACCGCCGCAAACGCCGACAAGCCGTCGCACGCCGACGGTCTCGAGCGCGTCAAACAGGTGATGGTGAAGCCGCCGCTGCTTCCCGAGCACACGCAGGTTGCCGCGGGCGGGCCGCGCATCGTCGAGGTCGATCTCGTGGTGCGCGAGCGCGAGATGGTGATCGATGCGCTCGGAACCACCGTGCAGGCGCTCACCTTCATGGGCAGCGTTCCCGGGCCGATCATCGTCGTCCACCAGGACGACTACGTGGAGCTCACGCTCGTCAATCCCAAGGAGGCCGTGAAAGGCGTCCACAGCCGCGAGGGCTGGGAGGGTGTGTCGACGAACATCATGAGCCACAACATCGACCTGCACGCGGTGACGGGCGCGCTCGGCGGCGGTGCCATGACGATCGTCGCGCCCGGCGAGCAGGCGACCATCCGCTTCAAGGCGACCAAGCCCGGCGTGTTCGTCTACCACTGCGCGCCCGGCGGGCCGATGATCCCCTATCACGTCGTGCAGGGAATGAACGGCGCGATCATGGTGCTGCCGCGCGACGGCTTGAAGGACGCGAGCGGCAAGCCGCTGCGCTACGACCGCGCCTACTACATCGGCGAGCAGGATTTCTACATCCCGAAGGGTCCGGACGGAAAGTACAAGCGCTACGACTCGCCGGCCGCCGCGATGCCCGAGACGCTCGAGGTGATGAAGACCAACGAGCCGAGCCACGTGGTCTTCAACGGCGCGGTCGGCGCGCTCACGGGCGAGAGCTCGCTCACCGCGAAGGTCGGCGAGAGCGTGCTGTTCATCCACTCCCAGGCCAATCGCGACACGCGGCCCCACCTGATCGGCGGCCACGGCGACTACGTCTGGGCGTCGGGGTCGTTCAACGACCCGCCGCAGACCAACCTCGAGACCTGGTTCATCGCGGGCGGATCGGCGGGTGCGGCGCTCTACACATTCCTGCAACCCGGCGTCTACGTCTACCTGAACCACAACCTGATCGACGCCGTGCTCAAGGGCGCCGCCGCGCACGTGAACGTCGAGGGCGAGTGGAACAACGATCTGCTCGAGCAGATCGCCAAGCCGCACGCGATTCCGTAGCGGCGCCGCAATCGGTAGCGGTGTGACTCCAGTGACCCGGCCAACTGGGCCCCCGCCAGGGGCGGACCGGTCACACGAAACCGGAGCTGCGCGGGCAGCTAGCCAACGCCGAGCCGATCGTGGACTCGCGCGGCGATGATCGCCGCGATCTGATCGGGCTCGCCGCCGCCGGGCACGCGCTCGATGTAGGGGCGCCGGATCGCGTCGAAGACCGACGCGACGCGCGAGAGGAAGTCGCGCCGCTCGAACACGCCTTCGAGCTGCGCGCCGCGCGCGTGCACGCGTTCGTAGGCGAGCTGCGGGTCGATCTCGAGCAGCAGCACGAGATCGGGAATCGGGAACGCGGCCTCGCTGTCGGCGAGGATGCGCTCGAAGTCGAGGCCGCGCGCGCCCTGGTAGGCGACCGTCGAGAGGTAGTAGCGGTCGGTGAGCACGATCTTGCCCGCGCGCAGCGCGGGCTCGATCACCTCGGCGACGTGCGCGCGCCGATCCTCGACGAACCAGCGCAGCTCTTCCTCGGGCACGAGCGCGCGGCCCGATCGCGCCATCTCGCGGATGCGCGCACCGCTCGGCAGATCGCTCGGCTCGCGCGTGGTGACGACGCTGCAGCGCGCCGCGCGCAGATGCGCGGCGAGCCGCGAGAGCTGGGTGCTCTTGCCGCAGCCGTCGAGCCCCTCGAACGCGATCAGCCGCCCGGCGTTCACGGCGGCGTGTCGCCCGCGCGTTCACGCGGTGCGCGAGCCGATGCAGTCATGCGCATCGAAGTCCCCGGCCGCGCAGCGAAAACGCGATCGCGCACCGCGCCGCGCGCCTCGGCATGGCGCTTGCTCTACGCGGGGCGTGCGTTCGCGCACACCCGCCACCGCCCCTTCAAGGGACCGGGGGCCGGCGGGACTGGAGTCGTCGGGCGGAGGCACTGGGTTCGGCGCGGAATCCTACAGGGGTGAGTTCCGCGCCGAGTCTCCGCCCGGCGGCTCCGCATCGCCGCCGCGCGGCTCAGATCTTCCCCTGCAGCATGAACGCGATCACGAGCCCGTAGATCGCGATCGACTCGATGAGCACCATGCCGAGGATGAAGCTCGTGAACATCGTGCCCGAGGCGCCCGGGTTGCGCGCGATGCCGGCCGTCGTGTTGCCCGCGGTCAGGCCCTGGCCGATGCCGCAGCCGAGCCCCGCGAGCCCGATTGCGAGGCCCGCGCCGAGCGCGTAGCCCCACTTCCCGTCGCCGCCGCTGCCATCTTCGGCGCCGGCGACGAGCGGCAGCGCGACGAGGAACAACGTCCAGAGTGCGGCCATGCCAATTCTTCGAATCACGTTCTTCTCCTTGCTGAGCGCGGCTCTTTGCCGGGGCCCCGCTAGTGGGGCTCCTCGAGCGCCAAACCGATGTAGATCATGGTGAGCAGCGAAAAGATGAAGGCCTGCAGGAACGAAACGATCAGCCCGAGGCCCATGAAGATCGCGGGCACGCCGATCGGCACGAGCGAGATCCAGACCGCGATCACCGTGTGGTCGGCGAACATGTTCGCGAGCAAGCGGACCGCGAGCGTGAGGATCCGCGCGAGGTCGAGCGGAAGCTCGACGAGGAGCATGATCGGCGCGAGCAGTCGGAAGTGGACGGTTCGGCCGAAGATCTCGCGCTCGAAGAAGCTCGGCCCCATGAACTTGAGCAGGTAGTGGGCCTTGTGCTTCGCGACGCCGACCCAGGTGTAGACGAGCCATGAGATCACCGCCCAGGCCCATGTCGTGTTCGCATCGGAGGTCGCGCCCCCGAGCCCGGGCACGAGCCCGATCAGGTTCGAGACCAGAATGAAGGCGAACATCGTGCCGACGATCGGGAAGTACCTGCGCCAGTCGTCGCCCATGCGGTCGCGCGCGAGGCTCGCGAGCGACTCGACGATCACCTCGAAGCAGTTGCGCAGCGTGATGCCCTCGTCGGGAACGAGGCCGCCGCCCGCGGCGGCGAGCCGGCGGCGGATCAGGAGGCCCGCGGCGAGCATCAGCAGGGCGGCGAGCAGCGCGGCCTGGATCACCCACGGAATCAAGGAATCGAGCGGGGTGTAGATGTTCACGCGCTCGGCTCCTCGCCGTCGTCGCGCGGCGCGGACTCGCGCGCGAGCCACGGGTTCCAGCGGTCCCAGCTCGGATCGTCGTCGTCGAGCCGCGGCGCGTTCGGGTCGATCGGCGGGCGCGAGCGCCAGGCCTCGATCAGCGTCGCGGGCATGATCAGCGAGAGCCCGATCAGCAAGCCGAGCGCGTCCGCGCCGAAATAGAGCGCCGCGCCGATCCCGATCGCGAGCAGCGCGAAGCGCAGGCCGAACACGGCCCCCCACGCGCGCTGGCTCGGCAACACGCCCGAGAACAGGAACTGCGCGGAGCGGCGCAGCGCGCGGAAGTTCGCGGCCTCGAGCGCCGCGCCGACCGCGAGGCTCGTCGCGAATGCGGGCGTCGCGAGCGCGAGCGAGGTCGCGACCGCGCCCGCGGAGATCGCGAGGTTCCAGCGCTCGATCGGATCGATGCTCGTCACTCGCTCGATTCCTCATCGCTCGGCGGCGCCGAGCCCGAATCCTTCATCCAGCGGCCGAGGCGGATCAGCCGCACGCTGAACGACGCGAACCCGATCGCAGTTCCGATCAGCAGCAGCACGGGCGCGGTGTCGAAGTACCCGTCGAGCCAGTAGCCGACACCGGCCATGATCAGCAGCGCGAACACGGCCTCGAACGCGCCCTGGTAGACGGCGCCCGGTCGCCGATCTGTGTGCCGATCTGGTTTCCGATCCTGCCGCCGACCCGTGCGCTGGCTCGGTCGCTCGTCCGAGTGCGCGCTCGTGCGCGCGTCCGCGCGCTCCGTGCCGGCTCGCGACGCGTTCTCGTGCTGTCCGCGCTGCGGGTCCGTCACGCCGGGCCGGCGACCGTGAACACCGCATCCTCCCGCGGCCGCGGCGCAGCGCGGCTGCGGAAGACGGCGCGCATCCTAGCCGACGCGCGCGAGTCGCTCAACGCAGCCTCGCGGCCTTGCGCAGCGCGACGCGCGCAGCCGCGAGCGCGGCGTCGACGTCGCGCGGCCGGTGGGCGAGCGACGCGAAGCCGCACTCGTACGGGGAGGGCGCGAGGTAGATGCCCTGCTCGAGCATGCTCTGGAAGAAGCGACGGAAGCGCCGCGCGTGGGCCTTCTGGGCGTCCGCGAAGTTGCGGACCGGACCCGGATGGAAGAAGAAGCCGAACACGCCGCCGACGGCCACCGCGCTGAACTCGACGCCGACCTCGCGCGCGATCCCGAGCAGACCCTGCGCAAGCTGCTCGGAGATCGCCTCGAGCCGCTCGTAGCGGCCCGGCTTCGCGAGCTCGCGCAGCGTGGCGAGCCCGGCCGCCATCGCGAGCGGATTGCCCGAGAGCGTGCCTGCCTGATAGACCGATCCCTCGGGCGCGACCTGGTCCATCAGATCACGGCGGCCGCCGTACGCGGCCGCGGGCAGACCGCCGCCGATGATCTTGCCGAGGCAGGTCAGGTCGGGCTTCACGCGGTAGCGCGCCTGCGCGCCACCCCAGCCGAGCCGAAAGCCCGTGATCACCTCGTCGAAGATCAAAAGCGCGCCCGCGCGGTCGCAGCACTCGCGCAGCTCCTCGAGGAAGCCCGGCAGCGGCGGCACGCAGCCCATGTTGCCCGCGAGCGGCTCGACGATCGCGCAGGCGATCTCGCCGCCCCAGCGCTCGAACGCCTGGCGCAGCGCGCCGACGTCGTTGAACGGAGTCTGGATCGTGAGCTCCGCGTAGCACGCGGGCACGCCCGGCGAGCCGGGAATGCCGAGCGTCGCGACGCCGCTGCCCGCCCCGAGCAGCAGCGCGTCGAGGTGGCCGTGGTAGCAGCCCTCGAACTTGAGAACGCGCTCGCGCCCGGTCGCCGCGCGCGCGAGCCGCAGCGCGCTCATCGTCGCCTCGGTTCCGGAACTGACCATGCGCAGCTTCTGCACGCTCGGCAGCGCGCTCGCGATCAGCTCGGCGAGCTCGACCTCGAGCTCGGTGGGCGCGCCGAAGCTCGTGCCCGACGCCATCGCGGCGCGCAGCGCGCGCAGCACCGCGGGGTTCGCGTGGCCCGCGATCAACGGCCCCCAGGAGCCGACGAAGTCGAGGTAGGCGTTGCCGTCGACGTCCCAGATGCGGCAGCCCTTGCCGCGCGCGATGAAGCGCGGCGCGCCACCCACCGCGCCAAATGCGCGCACGGGACTGTTGACACCGCCCGGGATCACGCGCTTCGCGCGTCGGAAGAGCTCCTTGGAGCGCTCGCCCTTCACGCCGTCGACCTCCCCCGGGCGACGCGCGTGATCTGCGCTCCCCGCCGCTCGTGATCGACGCGAGCGATTCGCGCTCGCCGCCGCTCGCGACTGCCGCGGTCGACGCTGGCTATTCGCCCTCGTCACCGCCGTCGTCACCGCCCTCGTCATCGCCTTCTTCATCGCCTTCTGCCGAATCCGCGCGACCCGGCTCGTGGCTGCCGCCGTTGCCCTTGGCTGCGGCGCGGCCCGCGGCGCGCTCGCCCTCGAGCGCGTCCTCGTCTTCGTCGCGCTCCGCGATGCGCGCCATCGAGACCAGCCGCTCGCCGCTGTCGAGGTTCATCACGCGCACGCCCTGCGTGGCGCGGCCCATGGTCGAGATCCCGCTCACGAGGCAGCGCAGCACCTTGCCGCCGTCGGTGATCAGCATGACCTCGTCGTCGTCGACCACCTGCGCGACGCGCACGACCTTGCCGTTGCGCTCGGTGGTGCGGATCGTGATCACGCCCTGGCCGCCGCGGCGCTGCAGCCGGTAGTCCTCGAGCGGCGTGCGCTTGCCATAGCCGCGTTCGGTGACGGTGAGGATGGTCGCGCCCGGCGAGAGGATCTCCATGCCGACGACCTCGTCGCCCGAGGCGAGCGTCATGCCGCGCACGCCCGCGGCCGTGCGGCCCATCGGGCGCACCTGCTCCTCGGGAAAGCGGATCGACTTGCCGCCTCGGCTCGCGATGATCACCTCCTGTGAGCCGTTGGTGCGGCAGGCGGCGATCAGCTCGTCCTCGGGATCGAGATTGATCGCGATGATCCCGCCGCGCCGCGGATTCGCGAACGCGCTCAGCGGCGACTTCTTGATCGTGCCGTTGCGCGTGCACAGCAGCACGTAGTGACCCTCGACGTCGTCGAAGCTGCGCACGGGCAGCGTCGCCTGCACGCGCTCGCCCTCGGCGAGCTGCAGCACGTTGGAGAGCGCGCGGCCGCGCGCCGCGCGCCCGAGCTGCGGCAGCTCGTGCACCTTGAGCCAGTGCGCGCGCCCGCGCGTGGTGAAGAACAGGATGTAGGCGTGCGTCGACGCGACGAACAGCCGCTCGACGAAATCTTCGTCGCGCGCGGCCATTCCCTTCACGCCCTTGCCGCCGCGACGCTGCGCGCGGTACTGGCTCAGCGGATTGCGCTTGATGTAGCCGCTGTTCGACACCGTGACGACCATGTCCTCTTCGACGATCAGATCCTCGGTGCTGATGCCCTCGACCGCGCCCACGAGCTCGGTCCGGCGCTCGTCGCCGAAGCGCTCGCTGATCTGCTGCACCTCGTCGACCACCGCGTCGAGGATGCGGCTATCGCTGGCCAGCAGCTGCTTCAGATGAGCGATCTTCGCGCGCACCTCTTCGAGCTCGTCGAGCACGCGCTGGCGCTCGAGCGCGGTCAGTGCGCGCAGCCGCATCTCGAGGATCGCGTTGGCCTGCCGCTCGCTGAGCTCGAAGCGCTCCATCAAGCGGGTGCGCGCGTCGGCGGTCGACTCGGAGGCGCGGATCACCGCGATCACCTCGTCGAGGTTGTCGAGCGCGATCTCGAAGCCCTCGAGCAGGTGGGCGCGCGCCTCGGCCTGCGCGAGGTCGAAGGTCGCGCGGCGCACCACGACCTCGGCGCGGAAATCGATGAAGTGCCGGATCGCCTGCTTGAGGGTGAGCAGCTGCGGACGGCCGTTCACGAGCGCGAGCAGATTCACGCCGAAGGTCGACTGCAGCGGCGTCTGCTTGTAGAGCTGGTTGAGCACGACGTCGTCCTGCGCGTCGCGGCGCAGCTCGATCACGACCCGCATCCCCTCGCGGTTCGACTCGTCGCGCAGGTCGCTCACGCCGTCGATCTTGCCCGCCCGCACGAGCTCCGCGATGCGCTCGAGCAGCGAGGCCTTGTTGACCATGTAGGGAATTTCGGTGACGACGATGCGCGGGCCGCGCTTGCTCTCCTCGAAGCTCGCGCGCGCGCGCACGGTGAGCAGGCCGCGCCCCGTCTCGTACGCGGCACGGATGCCGTCGCGCCCGCAGATCATCGCGCCCGTCGGGAAATCCGGACCCGGCATCTTCTCGAGCAGCTCGTCGATCGTGCACTGGGGGTTGCGCGCCTCGAGCACGATCGCCGCCGCGAGCTCCCGAAGATTGTGCGGCGGGATGTTGGTCGCCATGCCGACCGCGATGCCCGAGGAACCGTTCGCGAGGAGGTTCGGGAAGGCCGCGGGCAGGACCTCCGGCTCCTCGTCCTCGCCGTTGTAGGTCGGGCGCAGATCGA
>DASPGF010000375.1:0-2837 GCA_035620755.1 Myxococcota bacterium | reverse complement strand
GAGCGCGGCATCGCGGTCCGCACCGGCGAGAGGCTCGAGCGCATCGAACACTCGCAAGGCGCGCGCCGGCTCGCGCTCGCGAGCGGCGCGACGCTCGAGTGTGACGCGGTCGTCGTCGCGGCGGGCGTCGCGCCGAACGTCGAGCTCCTCGCGGGCTCGGGGATCGAGATCGGCGCGGGGCGCGGCGCGGGCGACGTCGCGCAGGCGGCCGACCTGCTGAGCGGGGAGCGGCGCGTGCACGCCATTCAGCCGACCGCGGTCGACCACGGTCGCGTCGCGGCCGCGAACATGGCCGGCCTCGACGTCCGCTACGCGGGCAGCCTCGCGATGAACATCCTCGCCGTGCAGGGGCTGGAAGCCTGCAGCTTCGGCGACTGGCGCGGCCGCGGCCGCGAGACCACGCGCCTCGAGAGCCGCGCGAATTGCATCTACCGCCAATACGCCTGGGATGGGGATGCGCTGGTAGGCGGCATCCTCGTGGGGCCGGCGAGCGCGGTCTCGGCGCTCAACGACGCCGGCATGCTGAAGGGCCTGATCCAGACCGGTGTCCGCCTCGGCCCCTGGAAGGGCTACCTCGTCGCGAACCCGCTCGACCTGCGCCGGGTCTACGTCGCGAGCCGCGCAGCGGAGAAGCTGCTCGACGCGAACCTGCTCAGCGGGCGCGCTTCGCTGGGCGGCGGCTTTCGCTTTCCGAAGCTCGCCGCGAAGCGCGCGCGCTCCGCGCACCACGCGGTGTTCGTCCCGAGCCGGCCGGCCTGATCGAGCCGATGAGGGTTCAGGTGCGCCTGTTCGCGAACTTGCGCGCCCGGCTGCCCGCCGCCGCGCAGGGCCGCAGCGAGGTCGAGATCGCAGCGGGCGCGAGCCTCGCGGATCTGATCGAGCAGCTCGGCATTCCCGATCCGCTCGCGCAGATGGTGCTCGTCGACGGCCTGCAGCAGCCGCGCAACCGCGAGCGGCGCGCCGAGCGCATCCTCGAGGAGGGCGAGACGGTGAGCATCTTCCCGCCGATCGCGGGCGGCTGAGGTCGGTCGTGCGCGGCGGGGGCGAGCCGCGAAGCCGATACGGCGCCGCACGGTGCGGCGCGCCGCAACGCGCAGCGGACAAGGTGATTGACGCGGAGCCGTCCGACGAGCGATCATGGGCGATCGCGGCTCGAGCCGTGGAGGCGAGCGTGTCGACATTCCTGATCCTCACCGTGATCGGCCCCGATCGCCCCGGCCTCGTCGAAGCGCTCTCGCAGGCGCTCGCGCACCACGACGGCAGCTGGCTCGAGAGCCGCATGACGCGGCTCGCCGGCCAGTTCGCGGGCATCGCACGCGTGAGCGTTCCGGAGTCGAATGCCGCGGCGCTGCGCGAGGCGCTCGCGTCGCTCGAGCCCGCGGGCCTGCAGGTGAGTGTGGCGCGCAGCGAGCCCGAGCCGCCCACCGTGGACGCCCGCGAGCTGCGGCTCGAGATCCTCGGCAGCGATCGGCCGGGCATCCTGCGCGACATCTCGGAAGCGCTCGCGGATCGCGGCATCAACGTCGAGGAGCTGCGCACGGAGATCATGAGCGCGCCGATGTCGGGCGAGCTGCTGTTCCTCGCGAACGCGGAGCTGCTGGTTCCGCGGGGCCTCGATCTCGAGCTGCTGCGCAAGGACCTCGAGGCGATCGCGCACGAGCTGATGGTCGATCTCGATCTCGACGAGCTGCGCTGAGCCGAGCGGCCTCGATGCGCGGCGAGGCGGCGGACCTCTCGCGGCACTGGACGCTCGATCCCGAGGTCGCGTTCCTCAACCACGGATCCTTCGGCGCGTGTCCGCGCGCCGTGCTCGACGCGCAGCGCGGCTACCGCGAGCGGATGGAGCGCCAGCCGGTCCGGTTCCTCACGCGCGAGGCGCCGGCGCTGCTCGCCCAGGCGCGCGAGGCGCTCGCGCGCTTCATCGGCGCCTCGCCCGAGAACCTCGCGCTCGTGCCGAACGCGACCAGCGCGCTCAACGCGGTGCTGCGGTCGCTGCCGCTCGCGGCCGGCGACGAGCTGCTCGTGACCGACCACGAGTACAACGCCTCGCGCAACGCGCTCGATTTCGTCGCCGAGCGCCACGGCGCGCGCGTGGTCGTGGTCGCGATCCCGTTCCCGCTCGAGAGCGCGGACACGCCGCTCGACGCGCTGCTGCAGAAGGTCGGCCCGCGCACGCGCCTCGCGCTGCTCGACCACGTGACGAGCGCGACCGCGCTCGTGCTGCCGATCGGTGGCTGGATTCGCGAGCTCGAGCAGCGCGGCGTCGCGGTGCTGATCGACGGCGCGCACGCACCGGGCATGCTCGAGCTCGAGCTCGAGGCGCTCGCTCCCTCCTATTACACGGGGAACTGTCACAAGTGGCTGTGCGCGCCCAAGGGCGCGGGCTTCCTCTGGGTGCGCGCGGATCGACGCGAGCAGGTGCGGCCCGCGGTGATCAGCCATGGCGCGAACGCGCCCGTGCCGCGCTCGGAGCTCTTTCGCGCGGAGTTCGACTGGATGGGGACCGCCGATCCGAGCGCTGCGCTCGCGGTGCCCGACGCGATCGCGTGCATCGGCGGTCTGCTCGCGGGCGGCTGGACGGCCGTGCGCGAGCGAAACCGCGCGCTCGCCGTCGAAGGGCGCCGCATCCTGTGCGAGGCGCTCGGTGTCGAGCCGGCGTGCCCCGAAGCGATGCTCGGCAGCATGGCGGCGGTCGAGCTGCCCGCGTCGCGCCGCTTTCCGATCGCCGCGCACGCCACGCGCGGCCCCGTGCTCGGCCGCGACCCGCTGCACGACCGGCTGCTCGACGAGCATCGCATCGAGGTTCCGGTGCTGCTCGATCCCGCGCGCAAGTCGCG
>DASPGF010000374.1:0-7548 GCA_035620755.1 Myxococcota bacterium | reverse complement strand
GGCTGCGAATCTCCGACACCGATTGCTCGCCGCAGCGCACCCACCGATCGAGTCCGCACGGTCCCGAGGGTCTCGACGAGCGTGAGCGCCTCGAGAGTCGACGGGTCGACGCCCACGCGAGCGCGCGCACCGCGCGGCGCGCGCGCGGCGGCTCCGGCGATCGCCGCGAGCGCGGCCGCGCCCGACGAAGAGCTGATCGCCCGGATCGCGAGCGGCGATCGGGCCGCATTCGCGCTTCTCTACGCGCGCTACGCGCCGCGCGTGCGCTGCTTCGTCGACCGGCGCGTGAGCAATCGCGCGGACGCGGAGGAGATCTCCCAGGACGTCTTCGCGAGCGTCTTTCGCGGCCTCGATTCGTTTCGCGGCGAGGCGCCATTCGCCGCGTGGCTGTTCGGCGTGACTCGGCGCACGCTCGCCTACCGATTCCGGAGGCAGCGCCGCGAACGGAACGAGGCCGCGCGCGCGTCGAGTGGGCTCGCCGACGCGCTGCCGCACGCGCCGACTCCGCTCGATCACTACGAATGTCGCGAGCGGATCGAGCAGCTCGAGCGCGCCGCGCGCGCGCTGTCGCCGCTGCAGCGACGGCTGTTCGAGATGCGCCATCTCGGGGACCGCAGCGTGCGGGAGATCGCGAGCATTACGAGCCTGAGCGAGGATTCGGTGAAATCGGGCCTCTACCGAGCTCGGCGCGCCCTTCTATCGCGTTGAGCCCGCTGGCGAACACGGCGCTGGCGCGCTTTGCGCGACGCGCCCTTCTCACACGCTGAGCTTGCGATCGTCGGACGGCGCGATCGCGCTGTTGCGGATCGCGAGCAGCGTCCCGCCCACTACGAGCAGCGGCATCGCGACGAAGTTCAGGCCCGGCAGCGCGCAGATCAGGAACGCCGCGGATCCGAAGCCGAGCACTGCGGATCGATTGGCGAGCAGCCAATCGCGCTTGTTGCGAAACGAGTAGCGGCGCCGATCGAGCGTGTAGCTCGCGTAATCCAGCGGCAGATAGAAGATCGCGAAGCCGAGCAGCGCCGGTCCCGTGAGCAGCTGCGCGCCCGGAACGAGCAGGCCCGCCGCGCCCAGGCACCCGGCCACCGCGACGAAGAACAGCAGGCGGCGCAGCTCCTCGCGCAGCGAGCGAAGCGCATCCACACCGATGTCGACCACGCCGGTCGGCGCGCGATCGTCGACACCGCCCGTCTCGATGCGCTCGACGCGGCTCGCGAGCACGTCGAGAAATGGCGAAGCGAGCAGGTTGGCGAGCAGGAACGAGGCGACCAGCACCGAGCCCGCGATCAGCGCAAATGCGAGCGCACCCGCGAGCGCGAGCGCGGCGCGCGCAGGCCCGACCCAGAGCCACGCGTACCAGCTCGACGCCTCGAGCGTCGGCACCCAGGCCGTCGCCCACGCATACAGGTCTCCCGCGTGGGTAATCAGCAGCACCGCGGCCACCGCGAAGGCGAGCAGCGACAGCGCGATCGGCGCCGCAGCGGGAGCCCACAGCCGCCTCTCGCTGAGCAGCAGGCGCCCGCTCTCGAGCGGCAGCCGGAATCCATCGACGAGCGAGAGCAGCTGTGGCACGCGCTCCTCCGGCGGAGAGAAAACCAACCCTATACTACAGTCGCGGCGCGGATGCTTCGATTCAATGGCGTCGACCCACTCATCAGTGACACGCGGAGATCCAATGAGAGCGTTCCGGCAACGCGCGGCGGCAATCGGTCTGGGCCTGGTGGCCGCGCTCGGGTGCCAACACTTCCGATCCGAAGCGCCTTCGGGCGAGGCAGCGGCCGCGCCGGCGGCGAGCATCGACGGCCGCACGATCAGCGTGGACGAGCTCGACGCCTACATCCAGCGGCAGCTCTTCGATGAAGCGACCGCAGAGCGCGATCCCGCCGAGCTCTACCAGGTGCGCTCGCGCTATCTCGACGGAATGCTCGACGAGATCGCGCTCGAGAAGGCCGCATCCGCGCAGAACCTCGCGCCCGACGAATATCTGAGCCAGCAGATCGAGGCCCAGGGCGAGGTTCCCGAGCAAGAGATCGCCGCGTTCTACGAAGAGCACAAGGAGCAGATGGGCGGTGGCAGCCTCGACGAGTGGCGCGATCGCATCAGCGCGTTCCTCGAGCAGCAAAGAGGTGGCGCGATCGTCGCGAGCCTGCGCGAGCAGGCACACGCCGAGATCCTGCTCGAGCCCGCACGCATCGACGTGGAGGCGATCGGCCCCTCGAAGGGCGCCGCGGATGCGATCGTGACGATCGTCGAGTTCAGCGACTTCGAGTGCCCCTACTGCCAGCGAGTCGTGCCGACGATCGAGGAGGTCCTCGCCAAGTACCCCGAGCAGGTGCGCTTCGTCTATCGCAACCTGCCGCTCAACCACATCCACCCGCGCGCCCAGCCCGCCGCCGAAGCGGCGGCGTGCGCGAACCTGCAGGGGAAATTCTGGGGCTACCACGATCTGATCTTCGCGAACACGCGCGCGCTCGCCGATGCGGACCTCGAGCGCTACGCGTCGCAGCTCGAGCTCGATCTCTCTGCGTTCCGAAAGTGCGTGAAGGATCGCGAGACGCAGGCGCTCGTCGAAGCGGACCTCGCCGCGGCCGAGGCTCACCGCATCTCGGGAACGCCGTCGTTCCTCGTCAACGGCATCCCGCTGCATGGCGCGCAGAGCCTCGAGGCGTTCTCGAAGGTGATCGATGCCGAGATCGCGCGCCTCGCCAGCCCCGCGGATGCGCAGCGCTGACGCGCGCCGTGTCCGGGATCTTCAAGGCGTACGACATCCGCGGCACCACCCCCGACCCGCTCGACGCGCGGATCGCTAGCCGCATCGGGCGCGCGACCGCCCGCTTCATCGGAGCCTCGGTTCTGGTCGTCGGCCGCGACGCGCGGCGCAGCTCACCCGAGCTCAGCGAGGCGCTCGTGCGCGGCCTCAACGACGAGGGCGTCGACGTGATCGACCTCGGTCTCGTCTCGACGCCGATGCTGTACTTCGCGGTCGAAGCGCTCGCGGCGGGCGGAGGCCTCATGGTCACCGCGTCGCACAATCCCGCGCAGTACAACGGATTCAAGATCTGCCGCGAGCACGCGATCCCGGTCGGCGAGGCGAGCGGGCTGCTCGAGATCGAGAAGCTCTGCGCGCAGGTCGCGGACGAGCCGCCCCGGGCGCGGCGCGGCGCGACGCGCACCGCCGACGTGCGCGAAGGCTACGTCGAGCACGTGCTCTCCGCGGGCCGCGTGCGCCCGCGGCTGCGGGTCGCCATCGACTGCGGGAACGGCATGGCCGCCGTCGGTCTGGAGCCGCTGCTCGAGCGCCTCGATCTCGAGGTCGAGCGTCTCTACTTCGAGCCGGATGGAACGTTTCCGAATCACGAGGCCGATCCGCTCAAGGCCGAGAACCTGCGCGACCTCATGGCGGCCGTGCGACGCACACACGCGGATTTCGGCGTGGCGTTCGACGGCGACGCCGATCGCGCGGTGATCGTCGACGACACCGGAACACCCGTACCGTCGGATCTGATGACGGGACTGCTCGCGCGTCGCCAGCTCGCGAGACATCCGGGCGGGCGCGTGCTCTATGACCTGCGCTCGAGCCGCGTCACCGCCGAGGAGATCGAGGCCGCGGGGGGCCGCGCGGAGATGTCGCGCGTCGGACACTCGTTCGTGAAGGCGCAGATGCGCGAGGTCGGCGCGATCTTCGCAGGCGAGCTCTCGGGCCACTTCTACTTTCGCTTCTCGCCGACGCTGATCGCGGATGACGGAATCGCCGCGTTCGTCGCGGTGCTCGACCTGCTGGGCTCGGAGCGGCGCCCGCTCTCGGCGATCGCGGCACCGCTGCGGCGCTACGCGGCGAGCGGCGAGATCAACCGCCGCGTCGACGACGCCGCAGCGCTGCTCGAGTCGATTCGCCGCGAGCACGCGGCGGCGCCGTTCGTATCGCAGCTCGACGGGCTGCTCGTGCGCTACCCCGACTGGTGGTTCAACCTGCGACCCTCCAACACCGAGCCCGTGCTGCGGCTGAACCTGGAAGCCGACACGGAAGCGTTGATGCGCGAGAAGCGCGACGCGCTGCTCGCGCGCATCGAGCAGCGATAGCTCTCCACTTCGCGCCCCTGCCCGACCGCGCCGCTCCGGCCGCTTCGCACAGTCGGCCCGCGCACGAATCAGTCACCGCCGCCAGCTCTCGGCCACCGGCTGGCACCCGCGGCGCGGCGCGCCGCCGCTCGGCGCAAAAAAGCATTTCAATCGGAGCCTTTCTGGGTGTAGGGTGCTGGGAAGATTGCAGTGTGGGAGCGGCGATCGCGATGCGAACGCGACTGGCAGCCTACGAGCCCAAGCGCATCCACGGCGCCCAGCGCCGCGCGCGAGCGGCGTGGCAGATCCAGGTCGGCGTTGCGCTCGCGCTCTCGAGCGCGGGCGCGGCCCGCAGCGCGGATCTCGAGAGCGACAGCTATCGCTCGATCGGAGGCGCGACCAACACCGGCTCGGCCGCGATGTTCAGCACCGCGCCTGCACCCGCCTTCGCGGGGGCGGCCGGTAGCATCGGCCAGGGCGAGGCGGTCGGGTTGAGCGGCGGCTCGAGCGACCTCACGACCTCGCGGCCGGGCTTCTGGGCGATCTTCATCGGCGATCTCGCCTCGCTCGACCTCGACGGGGACCAGATCCAAAGCTTCCTCGACGACGACGACGACAACGACGGCCTGGCCGATTCGGTCGAGACCGGCTCTGGGACCTTCGTCTCGGCGAGTGACACCGGCACGGATCCGCTCGCAGTCGACACCGACGGAGACGGCGTCGGCGACGGGGTCGAGGTCGCCGCGGGCTCGGATCCGAACGACCCGCTGTCCATCCCTTCGACGCCAGTGCCCGCGCTCGCGGACTGGGGGCGCGCGCTGATGGCGCTCGCGCTCATGGCCTCGGCCTGGATCGCATTGCTCAGGAGGCGGAACCCATGCAGCTCGCTCAGCTGATTCGATCGCGTCGCTGGACCCGAACCTCGCTGCTGCTTGCCGCGTGGCTCGCCATCGCGACGCCCGCCGCGAGCGCGGTGCCCGGCCAGGTCAACTATCAGGGCCTGTTGCTCGATGCATCGGGCAACACGATCACGGGCTCCGTCGATCTGTCGTTCGCGCTGTTCGACGCACCGTCCGGCGGCGATCCGCTCTGGACCGAGAGCCATCCGGGCGTCGAAGTCCTCGACGGCGTCTACGAAGTGTCGCTCGGCGCGAGCGAGCCGCTCACGCCCGAGCTGCTCGCGATTTCGGCCGTGTACCTCGAGATCGCGGTCGAGGGCGAGACGCTCGCTCCACGCCAGCGACTGCTCGCTGTGCCCTACGCGATCGCCGCCGAGCAGGCCAACTCGGTGGGCGCACTCAGCGCGCTCGCGGCAACCCAGATGTACCAGCACTTCGCGTTCGACGGCGGCAATCCGCCCAACGATGACCCGCGCGAGGGAACCGCCGACACGGACCTCGACGGCGTCGCGAACTACCTCGACTCCGACAACGACGCAGACGGAATCAGCGATACGGCGGAGCTCGCCCAGAATTCGGACATCAACCTCGTCACACCCGTACTCGGCACCGCCACGCCCGCGACCGGACGACACTGCTTGGTGACGAACGTGCTCGTGCAGGGTGCCAACTTCCAGCCCGGGCTCAGCGTGAGCTTCGGGAGCCAGATGCCCGCACCCACGAACCTGAGTCCGACGAGCTTCGACGTTGCCGTGGGACCCCAGGCGATCGGACCCGCGACGGTGACCGCGACCAACACGAACGGCGAGCAAGACGCCGCGTCTCTGTTCTCGTTCATCGCGCGCACACCGAGCATCAGCTCCATCGTCCCTCCGACGGCGGCAGCGGACAGCTCCACCACCGTCACGGTCCACGGCAGCGGATTCGACCCGGGCTTGACCGTCTCGTTCGGGTCCGCGACACCGACGCCAACGAACGTCACATCCACGCAGTTCGATGTCGTGGTGGGCCCGCAGCCGGTAGGCGTGGTGAGCGTGGTGGTGACCAATGTCTGCGGCGAGACGAGCCAGTCCAACTTCTCGTTCGGCTTCGATGACCGCAAGATCGCGTTCGTCTCGAGCGCAACCTACAGCGGCAACCTCGGCGGGATTGCGGGTGCAGACGCCAAATGCAACGCGCTCGCGGCGGCGGCCAATCTGACGGGTACGTACATGGCCTGGCTCTCGGACGGAGCCACCGACCCCGCGACGCGCTTCGTTCGCAACGCCCCGTACGTCTTGACCAGCGGCGACCAGCTCGCAGACGACTGGAACGACCTCACGGACGGCTCGATCGATCTCCCGATCTGGTTCACGGAGACCGGCGCGTTCGCGAGCAGCTACGTGTACACGAACGTCGCGCCCAATGGGACGACCGCGAGCGCGTCCGCCCACTGCGACGGCTGGACGTCGAGCGATGCGGGCGATGCGGGCGGGCAGGGGCGCTCGATCTGGAGCGACTCGAACTGGACCGACGCCCGAAGCGCCCCATGTGGGGGCGCCGAGCGGATCTACTGCTTCGAGCAGTGAGCCGCGCGCGCCAGCGGCTTCTCACTCGACGCGAGGCGTCCGACAGGCAGCGCGCCAGTCGCGCCCCGCTCGACGCGCGGCATCCGACCGGCAGCGCCGGCGCGTAGCAGCGGTTTCGCGCGATCCGCTCTAAGCTCGAGCGTCGAACGGGAGCCTCGACCATGTTCGGAATCGGAACGACCGAGCTGCTCATCGTGCTCGGCATCGCGATCGTGATCTTCGGCGCGCGCCGCCTCCCGGAGCTCGGCAGCGGGCTCGGCAAGGCGATCAAGAACTTCAAGGCGGGCATCTCGGGCAAGGACGAGATCGACGTCACGCCGAACGCCGACAAGATCTCGGACGGCGACCGCAAGACCTGAGCGCGAAGCGCCGAGCGGCGCGAAGCGCTATCGCGCGGCGGCGCGCAGCTCGAAGCGAGCCGCGGCCTGCGGCAGCGTGCCCAGCACGGCGTCGAACGGGACCCAGCGCTCGTCGAGCCTCGCGAGCTGCAGGGTGCGGAACGCCTGTAGGTCCCCGATCTCGCGCAGCGTCGCCTCGCGCAGCACGCGCTCGGGGATCTCCGCAGCGAGTGGTGCGAGCGAGGTTCCGACCTCGCGGCCAGCGCCGTCGAGCGCGGCGACTCCGAGCGTCGACTGCGCGCTCGCAGCGCCGCCGGGCTCGCGCCGGATCCGACCCGAAACCACGTAGATCGGCCCGGAGGCGGCGTTGTCCACCCAGCGCCCCGCGATCCCGTCGACCTCGAACCCCGCGCCGCGCCAGCTCGAGGGCCGCGCGCGCGCGTCGCTCGGCGCTGGCGTCAGCCCGCTCGCGAGGGAGAACACCGCGAGCAGCGCGACGGCCGCCCAGCCCGCGGCCGCCGCGACGCGATCGCTCCAGCGCGCCGCGCTCGGCGCGTCGACCGCGAGCGCGAGCGCATCGCCCACGCGCGGCTCGGCGCGCGCTGCGCGGTGCGAGGCGGCCGCGGGCTGGCGCGCCGACGCGGTGAGAGCCGGGCTCGCGTGCCGCGGCCCAGACCCCGCAGC
>DASPGF010000373.1:0-4496 GCA_035620755.1 Myxococcota bacterium | reverse complement strand
AAGGTGCTCGTCAAGAATGGGCGCGCGATTGGCGTGGTGCTCGAGAGCGGCGAGGAGATCTACGCCAAGACGATCGCATCGGCCGCCGACCCCTACGTCACCTTCCGCAAGCTCGTCGACGCGAAGGACCTGCCCGAAGAGCTCGTGAGCGCGATCGACAAGTTCAAGTTCCGGGGCTCGTCGGGCAAGGTCAACCTCGCGCTCGACACCGCGCCGAAGTTCAGCGCGATGAAGGATCCGATCTTCCTGCGCGGCATGATCGAGATCTGCCCGAGCGTCGACTACATCGAGCGGGCCTACGACGACGCGAAGTACGGCGCGTTCTCGAAGCGCCCCTACGTCGACGTGGACATCCCGACGATGGTCGACCCGAGCATGGCGCCGCCCGGCAAGCACGTGATGTCGTGCTTCGTGCAGTACGCGAGCTACAACATGCCCGAGTACGGCACGCGCGAGCAGCAGCGCGACGCGTTCGGCAACGCCGTGATCGACACGCTCTCGGAGTTCATCCCGAACCTCAAGGACATCATCCTGCACAAGCAGGTGCTCACGCCGTGGGACATCGAGCAGGAGATCGGCCTGACCGAGGGAAACATCTTCGCGGGCGAGCTCACGCTCGATCAGCTGTTCTTCTTCCGGCCCGCGGCGGGCTGGGCGGACTTCCGCACGCCGATCCGCAACTACTACCAGTGCGGCTCGGGCACCCACCCCGGCGGGGGAATCACGGCCGGGCCGGGCCGCCTCGGCGCGCTGGAAATCCTCCGCGATGGAAACTGAATAGGAACCGACACCGTGGGAACGAACGACATCATCATCATCGGAGCGGGACACAACAGCCTGGTCGCGGCGGGAATCCTCGCGAAGGCCGGGCGCAGCGTCGTGGTGCTCGAGAAGCGCAGCGGGGTCGGCGGCACCGCGAGCGGCGAGGAGCTGTTCCCGGGCTTCCGCGTTTCGCCCGTCGCGGACAGCGCGGGATACCTCGCCGACGCGGTCAAGGCCGAGCTCAAGCTCGACTCGCAGCTCGAGCTCATCCCGATCGACCCGATCGCGAGCTCGCCCGAGCCCGACGGATCGCACCTCGCGATCTGGCGCGACACCGAGCGCACCGTGCGCGAGATCGCGCGCTTCTCCACCGCCGACGCCGCGAAGTATCCCGCGTTCGTCGAGCAGATGACCAAGATCGCGGGCGTGGTGCGCGGTCTGCTCGACCTCACGCCGATCGATCTGCCGAGCGTGGGCCTCGCCGATCTGCGCGCCGCGATGGGTCTCGTGGGCCCGGTGTGGCGGCTCGGACGCAAGCGCATCAACGAGCTGCTGCGCGTGCTGCCGATGCCCGTCGAGGATCTGCTCAACGAATGGTTCGAGTCCGAGGTGCTCAAGGGCACGATTGCAGCGAGCGCGGTCAAGGACGTGACGTGGGGGCCGCAGGAGGCGGGCACCGCGTTCACACTGCTCTACAACTGGGCGCTCAGCGACACCGGATTGTTTCGGTCGGCGAGCCTCGTCAAGGGCGGCATGGGTGAGCTCGGCAAGGCGCTGGCGGAGACCGCGCGCGGCTTCGGGGCGCAGATCCGCAGCGACGCTGCGGTCGCGTCGATCGACGTCGCGCAGCGCCGCGTCGCGGGCGTGACGCTCGCGAACGGCGAGCGGCTTGCGGCCGGCATCGTGGTCTCGGGCCTCGCGCCGCGCACGACCTTCCTCGAGCTGCTCGAGCCTCGCTCGCTCGACGCCACGTTCGTGCGACACGTGCGAAACATCAAGTACCGCGGCTCGGCGTCGCGCATCCACTTCGCGCTGAGCGGGCTCCCCGAGTTCCCGGCGCTGTCGGGCGGTGAGACCGCGGGCTACCAGCGCGGCGTGATCCAGATCGCGCCGTCGATCGCCTATCTGCAGCGCGCATTCGACTGCACCAAATACGGGCGCTGCTCGAGCGCGCCCTACCTCGACATCACGATCCCGACGGTGGCCGACCCGAGCCTCGCTCCGAGCGGCCGGCACCTGATGTCGGTCACCGTGAAGTACACGCCCTACGCATTGCGCGAGGGCGACTGGCGCTCGAAGGGCGAGGAGATCGCGAAGCTCGTCGTCGACACGATCAGCGACTACGCGCCGAACTTCCGCGGCCTGGTCACCGACCGCAAGCTGATCACGCCCGCCGATCTCGAGGCCGTCTACGGGCTGCCCGAGGGCAACGCGAATCACGGGGAGATGACGCTCGATCAGTTCTTCCACATGCGCCCGATTCCGGGCTACGCGCGCTACCGCACGCCCGTCGACGGGCTCTATCTGTGCGGTCCGGGCTGCCACCCGGGCGGAGGCGTGACGGGCCTGCCGGGACGCAACGCGGCGCGCGAGATCCTCGCGGACGGCTGACGCGGCGCTCGCGCTGCGGGGTGCGAGAGCCTCGAGCTCGCCTCGCGCGTCGAGCCGCACTCGATCGATCCATCGCCACTGGATCTCCGCCGCGCGCACGCGACGGCCCCCGCGGCCGGCGGTGCTAATCCCCGTCCGCCGGTCGGCCGATGCGCTACGAGGCGCGCGGCCGCCGCCGTGCGCTCGAGCTGCGGTGGGTGGATGTACTGCGAGACGTGTCATGAACGGCTCAAGACCGGCGCGCGAAAGTGCCCGAGCTGCGGACACGCGGTCAAGGGCGACCGGGACCTCGGCTCCGCGTCGGTGCGCGACACCGCGATTCCGACCTCCTACTCACTGCCGCCCGCGCCGACGCTCGTCGACGAGAAGCCCGCGGTTGCCGAGACCAGGCGCGAGCCCGCGGTCGCCGAGGCCAGGCGCGAGCCCGCGAAGGCGCCGTCGAACGCGGCCGCCGCGAGGCCGAGCGCGCCGCGTGCGCCGGCCCCCAAGCCCAGCCAGCCCGAGCCGCGCCGCGTCGCCGCGAGCCTCGAGCTCGGCCCCGAGCGCGTTCGCGAGCTGCTGATCGAGCGACCCGAGCTGATCGAGCCGGGCCTGTCGATCTACGCGGGGCGCGACGGTGGCCCGTCCGGGGCGAACTTCGACACCGGCGTGGGTCGCATCGACCTGCTCGCGCGCGACCGCGCCGCGGGCTGGGTGGTCGCGATGGTCGCCCAGGCGAGCCAGGGCAAGGAGATCGTCGGCGAGCTGCTGCAGCTGATCGGCTGGGTGCGGAAGCATCTCAGCGCAGAGGGCCAGGAGGTGCGGGGCGTGGTTCTGTTCGACGCGATTCCCGAGAACCTCGGCTACGCGGCGGCCGCGCTCTCCGACACCGTCGAGTTCAAGCGCTACCGCGTCGGTGTCAGTCTGGAGAAGATCGCGATTTAACCCCCGGCTGTGCGGGCTCGCGCGCGCGCGAAGTGCGCGCGCCGCTGGAACAGCAGCGCGTAGATCAAGGCGTACAAGCCGATCACGAGCAGCCCGATCCACTCGATCTTGAGCGGCGTGAACTGGTAGAGCAGCACCAGCGCAATCATCGCGCTCCAGTTGGCGAGCATGTAGTTGCGCCGGCCGAGCCGCGCCGCGGTCAGATCGAGATTCACCGTGTACAGGCGGATCAGCGAGTCGAGCGAGTTCACCACGAAGATGATGCCGACCGCGACCATCGCGACCTTGAAGAAGCCGGTCACTTCGATCCCATTCGCGAAATAGTGATAGAGAACGGAGAACCAGATCGCGATCAGCAGCGAGGGGACCGTCAGCAGCGCGACGAGCAGCTGCCAGGTCCGAAGCCCGCCGACGAAGCGCGACACGAACTGCCCGATCATGATGCTCCACGAGAACCACCAGAACAGATAGAACGCGTGGTGATCCGTGATCGGGAGCACGAATCGGTCGAGGTTTTCGAAGTACGACCCGATCTCGACGAGCGCGTCCATGAACGAGGCGAAGCGCAGATCCGCCGCGATCCACATGCCCGCGATCAGCGCGAAGAACACCCACATCGAGGCGACGCTCAGCAGCCGCACGTAGCGCACGTCGATGCTCGAGTAGACGGCGGCGAGCACGACCATGGCGAGGGTTGCGTAGCGCGCGGCCTCGGAGATGCCCGCGACGTAGCTCGGCAAATAACGGAAGAACAGGAACGCCGTGAACGCGCAGGTGCCGATCACGACCGCGTTGTTGAGCAGCTTCACGAGCGGGATCTCGAACAGCCGGACGTGCGGCTCGACGACGCAGAAGTAGAACGTCGTGAGGAAGTAGAACCCCCAGACGAGGAATCCCCAGAAGCCGAACTCGACCGCGAGCGGGCTCGCGAACTGGTAGGCGGGCTCGCTCGCGTAGATCGGGAACTCGGCGAGCGGGAGCATGATCAGGCCGACGTCGAGCCCCGACGTGAACAGGATCGCCATGAACTCGAACAGCGAGGTCGGCATGCTGCCCACGCAGCGCAGCCTGCCCCAGCGCAGCGCGATCACGAGCGACGTGAGCAGCGTCGCGATGATTGCAATCGACAGGATCGCCTGCATCGCCCCCCCAGCCGTGTCGCTCGCATCGGCGGACATGCGGACGGCGCGCGCGGCTCC
>DASPGF010000372.1:0-6054 GCA_035620755.1 Myxococcota bacterium | reverse complement strand
TCGGCAGCACGGGAATGCGCGGCAGCGTGTCGACCTTCGACGGAGACAGGCGCCGCGCGCCCGGGCGCGACGCCCAGCCCGGCGACAGCGGGTCGCCGATCGAGCCGCCGATGCTGCGCCGCATGATGCTGCCCGCAGGCCGCCACGGTCCATCCGGATAGGTGTCGCCGTACGCGTAGCCATCGTCTTCCGGATCCGAATACAGGATCACCGCGGCGGCGCCCGCCTGCTGCGCGTGCATCACCTTCTCGCTCTCGCCCGCGCCGAAGTAGCGCATCAGCACGATGCGCTTCGCGAGGTCCACGCCGAGCGCCGCGAGCTGCTCGAAGTCAGCGCGGCTGCCGTGGTTCGCGAAGACGATCTGCGCGCTCGCGCTCCCCGACGCCGAGTAGGC
The DNA here is from genome assembly GCA_035620755.1 of Myxococcota bacterium. Classification (GTDB taxonomy): domain Bacteria; phylum Myxococcota_A; class UBA9160; order UBA9160; family SMWR01; genus JACZVU01. The sequence goes on along the minus strand of DASPGF010000372.1, from coordinate 5,660 downwards.
GTTCCAGCCCGGATGCTCGTGCGCGTCGCGCGTGAACGGGTCCGCGGCGATCACGTCCTCGGTGAGCTGCAGCGGCGTGGGATCCGGCAGCTCGATCGCTGCGCTCAACGACACAGGCGACGAGAGGTAGTGGACGTACTCGACGACCTGCGCGTCGAGGCCCGCGGCGCGCAGCTGGTCGGCGATGAAGCGCGCGACCTCGTGCCCGCGCGCGCTGCCCGCGCGATGCGGCTGCGAGGCGAGCTGCTCGAGATCGGCGCGCATGCGCTCGCGCGAGAATCCCGCGCGCAGGCGCTGCTCGAGCTCGCGCTGCTCGGATGTGCGGTCGCGCGCGAAGCTCGCAGGCGCATCCGTGCTGAGCGGCTCCTCCATCGGTGCGCTCGGCTCGGCGGCGCGAGCCCCGAACGGCGCGGACAGCGCGAGCGAAACGCATGCGATCGCCGCTGCGAGGCGCTTCGCGCTCATCGCTGCACGCCTCGCGATGCACCGGGCAGCGTTTTTGCTGAAGCGCCGTTTGCGCCCGCGGGCGCCCCGAGCAGAGCGGCCGCCTCGTCGAGCAGCTCCGCGGCGCGGCTGAACGCCGCGACGAGCTCGCGCTCGTACGCGGGGATTGCGTCCCAGCGCGCGTCGTCGATCGCCTCGAAGATGCGCGGCAGCACCTCCTCTCGATAGCTCGGCTGCGGGGCGTAGATCAGGTGCTTGAAGAACGGGCGCCGCAGCAGCCCGCTCTCCTCGGTGAGCGCGCGCTCGACGGCGATCAGGCGCGTGTCGACCTCGCGCGCGGTCTTCGCGGATGGCGGAGCGTCCGACGCGAGCCGCTCCGCGAGCGCCGCCTCGAAAGCTTCGGCCGAGCGCTTCCAGCGCAGCGCGCCCTCGCGCGCGAGCGAGAGATCGAGCGCGCGTTGCGCGCTCGAACGCGCCCGCTCCTCCATCTGCGCCACGTAGCTTCCGATCTCCGTCGCATAGCGCGAGTAGCGCATCGGCAGCACTTCGGCGTTTGCGATGCGCCAGCTCAGCACGCTCCACAGCCGGGCCATCGTCGTGTTGTAGCGGAAGCCTGGATCCGCGATGCGGCTCATCCAGAAGTAGTTGTCGTACTGCGAGTGGTAGACGCCATAGGGCCCCTGGAACGACATGTCGATGCAGCTCATGCCGACGTTGCCGAGGAACGCCGTGTAGTCGGTCGCTCCGACGATCTTCTCGACCTCGAGCTCGCCGGTCTCCGAGCGAGCGCGAGAAGCGTCGTAGACGCTGCCGCCGCTGTCGGGGTCGTCGATCGCCTTGGCGACGTCGCGCACGAAATCCGCGAGCGAAGGCACGGCCCCGGGCGAGAAGTCGCCGCCTGCCGCGGAGCTGTCGACGTTGACGTAGACCACCCCGTTCTCGCGCAGCCGCTTGCGGTTGTCGAGCGCCCACGCCGCCGACCCGCCGAGCAGCTGCTCCTCGGCGTCCCAATTCGCGAACACGACCGTGCGCTTCGGCCGATGGCCGTCCTGCGCGGCTGCGCCGAACGCGCGCGCAACCTCGAGCAGCGCCGCGGTGCCGCTGCTCGGATCGAACGCGCCGTACGACCACGCGTCGCGGTGGTTGCCGATCAACACCCAGCGCTCCGGCTGCTCGGCGCCGCGCAGCTGGCCGATCACGTTGCGCATGGTCTCGATCTGCTCGTCGTTGTCGACGCGCAAGTGCACGCGCACGGGCCCCGGCCCGACGTGGTACGCAAAAGGGAGTCCCCCCTGCCAATCGGGCGGAGCCGCGGGCCCCTCGAGCCGCGACAGGATCTCCGCCGCATCCTCGTGCGACATCGGGAGCGAGGGAATCTTCGGCAGGCGGCGATCGCGCTCGCCGACCTCGCGCCACCGGCCCGACAGCTGCTTCTTCCAGTGGAAGGTGAAGGGTGTCGAGCCGAACCAGTCATAGACGATCGCGCCCCACTGGATGTGCGACGCCGGGCCCCATGGCCCGTCGGGGTAGACCTCGCCGCGCCCGTAGCCGTCGTCTTCGGGGTCCGAGTAGATGATCGCTCCGAGCGCGCCGCGCGACTCGGCGAGATAGACCTTGTAGCCGCGATAGCTGTAGGGCTCGGAGTAGCGCATCAGCACGAGCTTGCCGCGCACGTCGATCCCGAGCGCGTCGAGCTTCGCGAAATCCTCGGGGCTGCCCGCGTTCGCGTAGACGACGTCGGCGGTCACGTCGCCATCGTTCGCGTACGCGTGGAACGCGATCTGGCCGGGCTCGCTGTAGAGGTAGCTGTCCTTGTCGCGCGGGTGGGGATCCTCCGCGAGCTTCAACTTCAGGCGCACCGGCTCGACGATCTCCGCGGACGCCGAGCGCGCGTAGCTCATCAGCGCGGGCGTGTCGTGGAAGTGCACCTCCTCGAGCCCGTACTCGATGAAGCGCGCGCGCACGTAGTCGGCGAGCTCCATGTTGCGCGGCGTGCCGGTCTGGTGCGGCTCCTCGGTCAGGTAGAGCAGGTGCTTGGAGAACGTCTGCGCGTTCGGCACCGCGCGCAGCAGCGCTTCGATCACCAACTCGCGCGGCTCGCTTGCGCGCGCGTAGCCGGAGAGCGGCTCGCGCTGCGCGGCGAGCGCCGCGGGCGAATCGGCGCGCACGGCTGCCGCGGGCGCGACGGCTGCGAGCGCAATGGTTGCGAGCGCAACGGTTGCGAGCGCAACGGTTGCGAGCGAAACGATTTCGCGCGCAACGATTGCGAGCACAGCGGTGGCAGGCGAGGCGCTCGCGGGCGAGGTGGGCGCGCGGGAGAGGCGCGTGGCCGCCCGCGCGCACGCGCGATCGGCTGCACGGCGCCCGGGATCGGGGGTGTTCGCGGAGTCCGACATCGGGCTGGCATCTCGCTCGTTCGCGCGCCGATTGCTGCGCGCTGCGCGAGGCCCGGTCTGCGGTGGCGCGCTCGCCCTCGAGCCTCGGCCCGCGTTGTACCACTGCGGGGCCGATCCGGCCAATCCAGGTGGCTCGCGGCCCGTTCGCGTTCTACAAGCGCGGGATCGGAGGTGCTATGGATTCGCGGCCGCGCGAGAATGACGACTTCGGGCAGAGCTCGCCCCAGAGGAACGCGACCGAGCCCGCAACGCGGCTGCGCGAAGCTCGCGCGCGAAACCACGACGCGACGCGATCCGCCGCGCGGAATGCAGTGGAGATCTCGATGAACTGGCGTGGCTTTGCCTCTCCGAGGCTCGCGCTCGCGGTGACGGTGACCCAGCTCGCCCCAGCGCTGATTCCAGTCGCCGCTGCGGCCGATGCGGCGCGCGACGCGGGTCGCAAGCGCATCCGCGAGCTCGGCATCTCGATCGGCGAGCTCGCACCCGGGCCGCTGAACGCGATCACGGACGTCGCGGACGTGCGCGTCGGCCACGTCACGCTGATCCGCGGCGAAGGCAAGCTGCGTCCCGGCAAGGGGCCGATCCGCACCGGGGTGACCGCGATCCTCCCGCACGGCGGCGATCTCTGGAACGAGAAGGTCCCGGCCGCAACCTGGGTGCTCAACGGAACGGGCGAGATGACGGGCAGCATCTGGATCGAGACGCAGGGCGCGCTCGAGGTGCCGATCCTGCTCACCAACACGATGAACGTCGGCCGCGTGATGGACGGCGTGGTCGCCTACATGCTCAAGCACTACCCGGAGATCGGGATCGACGACGACGTGGTCGCGCCGACCGTCGCCGAGTGTGACGACTCGACGCTCAACGACGCGCGCGGAATCCACGTCTCGATCGAGGACACGATTCGCGCGATCGAGAGCGCGAAGGGCGGCCCGGTCGAGGAGGGCGCGGTCGGCGCGGGAACCGGCATGATCGCATTCGACTTCAAGGGTGGGATCGGGACCTCGTCGCGCGCGCTGCCCGACGACGCGGGCGGCTACACGGTCGGTGTGCTCGTCAACGTCAACATGGACGCGCGGCGCAATCTCCGCGTCGACGGGGTGCCGGTCGGCCGCGAGCTCGACGACGAGGAGCCGGCACGCACCCACGACGGATCGATCGTGGTCGTGATCGCGACCGATGCGCCGCTCGACCACCTCAAGCTCAAGCGGCTCGCCTCGAAGGCGTCGCTCGGCGTCGCGCGCACGGGCGCGATCTCCTACCACGGCAGCGGCGATCTGTTCATCGCGTTCTCGACCGGAAACCGCGTGCCCCACTATCCGAAGCCGCGCACCTACCTGCTGCGCGTCGTCGCGGACGCGCATCTGAACCCGATCTTCCAGGCCGCCGAGGAGGCGACCGAAGAGGCGATCCTCAACGCGCTCGCGATGGCGACCGCGAGCGTGGGGCGCGACGGCAACCGCGCGTCCGCGCTCCCGCTCGACCGGCTCGTCGAGATCATGAGGCAGCACGGCCGGCTGCGCTGAGCGAGCGCGGGCGGCGGCGCGCGCGCCGCGGCCGAGCCTGCGCGCCGCCTTTCGTGGGCGCGCGGGATGCGTTACATAGAGGCCCCACCGCGGCCCGCGAGGAACGGACTTCGTGATCGAGCTCGAGCGCCACGACATCGTGATCGTCGGAGGAGGCGCCGCGGGTCTGCGCGCGGCGATCGCCGCGACCGAGCTCGATCCCAGCGTGTCGATCGCGCTGGTTTCGAAGGTGTATCCGATGCGCAGCCACACCGTCTCGGCGGAGGGCGGAGCGGCCGCGGTCGCGCGCGAGGACGACAACTTCGAGCTGCACGGCTACGACACCGTGAAGGGCTCGGACTTCCTCGGCGATCAGGACGTGATCCGCTACTTCGTCGAGCAGGCGCCGAGGGAGCTCACGCTGCTCGAGCACTGGGGATGCCCCTGGAGCCGCAACGAAGACGGAACGATCGCGACGCGCGCGTTCGGCGGCATGTCGACCAAGCGAACCTGGTTCGCGGCCGACAAGGTCGGCTTCCACATGCTGCACTCGCTGTTCCAGCACTCGCTGCGCTTCGACAACATCGTTCGCTACGACGAGCACTTCGCGACCAAGCTCCTGGTCGACGGCGGCAGCGTGCGCGGCGTCGCCGCGCTCGACATCCGGACCGGCGCGGTGCGCGCCGTGGCGGGACGCGCGCTGATCCTCGCGACGGGCGGCGCGGGCAAGATCTTCCCGTTCACGACGAACGGCAACATCAAGACGGGCGACGGCATGGCGCTCGCGTACCGCGCCGGGGTCGCGCTCAAGGACATGGAGTTCGTCCAGTACCACCCGACGGGCCTGCCCGGAACCGGCATCCTGATCACCGAGGCGACGCGCGGCGAGGGCGGCTACCTGATCAATCGCGAGGGCGAGCGCTTCCTCACCACGCGCGACTACGGCGTCGGCACCAAGGCCGAGCTCGGCCCGCGCGACATGATCTCGCGCGCGATCATTCGCGAGATCGAGGATGGCCGCGGCATCGCGGGGCCCTACGGCGAGTACGTGCACCTCGATCTGCGGCACCTCGGCGAGGCGAAGATCGTCTCGCGGCTGCCGATGGTGCGCGAGATCGCGAAGATCTACATCGGCGTCGATCCGGTCCACGAGCCGATTCCGGTGCGGCCGGTCGTCCACTACATGATGGGCGGGATCGACACCGACATCGAGGCGGCCACCTCGCTGCCGGGGCTCTACGCGGCGGGCGAGTGTGCGTCGGTCTCGCTCAACGGCTCGAATCGACTCGGCTCGAACTCGCTCACCGAGTGCCTC